>CALYVJ010000123.1 GCA_945494195.1 uncultured Selenomonas sp.
ATCCTGCTGATTGCCAAGCAGCAGCCCATTGCGCACGATCTGCGTGTCATTGTGGCAGGCTTCAAGATAGCGACAGATATCGAGCGCATCGGCGACCATGCCTACGATATCGCCAAGACCGTCCAGAACGTCACGGTGCCGCTGGACAGTGAACGGATGAAATGGGTGCAGCGGCTGGGAGCCTGCGCGGTGGAAATGGTGGCCAAGGCGATGCGGGCCTATCGGGAGCATGATGTCTGTCTGGCTGATGAGGTCCGCAGGCTGGATAAGAAGACGGACGAGGTCTTCGCGCGTGCGTTTTATGCGTTGTCCGAGTTCGTGACGACGGAGGCGGCGCGGCAGAAGCGCATCACGCAGCTGCTGTTCATTGCCCGGTTCCTCGAGCGGATCGGTGACCATGCCGTGAACATCGCCGAATGGGTCATCTACCGGGAAACGGCAGCGCGCATCCAGCAAAAGAAATCGGCTGGCCCGGCAAGCCGGGACCAGGTCAAGCCTAGGGGGTGAACGGCGGGAAATGCAGGGTGAAGGTCGTGCCTTGCCCCAAGGTGCTTTCGGCTTGGATGGAGCCATGGAAGAGCTCCGTCAGGTAATGGACCAGCGAAAGGCCGATGCCGTTGCCGCCGGTGCTGCGGGCCCGGGCCTTGTCGATACGGTAGAAGCGGTCAAAGATCCGCGGCAGATGCTCGGGGGCAATGCCGATGCCATTATCGGTGATGCGTATGGCCAGCCCTTGGGGCGTGGCCTCAAGGCCAATGCTGATCCTGCCGCCAGCTGGTGTATATTTGTTGGCGTTTTCAAGCAGATTGCGGAGAATCTGGCGGAATAACTCAGGGATGGCAGCAACCTGCAGCTCCTTCAAAGAGTCATCTTCAGCAGACGGGAACAGGACCGTCTGCTTTTTTTCTTGGAAGGAGGGGGCCAGCTGGGAGAGGACGGCGCAGATGGCCTCCTGTACGGGAACCGGCGTCAGGCATAGGTCCTGGCGCTGGCTGAGGGTTTCGAGCCGGGCCAGCTGCAGGAGGTCCTGGATCAGGCGGTTCATGCGCTGGGCCTGGTCATAGATGACCTGGGCAAAATGCTGCGTCAGCTCCGGCTGGCGGCAGTCATCCTCCAAAAGGGTTTCGGCAAAGCCGGAAATCGATGTCAGCGGTGTACTGAGCTCATGGGCGGCATTGCTGATGAACTCCGCTTGACGCTCGTTGATTTCCTGCAGCAGGGAGATATCGTGGAAGACTGCCAGGATCTCGGAGGCATCCCTGCCGGGGAAGGGCGTCAGGAAAATCGTGAAGGTATGGCTGGTGTTTGCCGCCGGCTGGCCAGATCTGTGCACATAGGTGATGGTCTCGGGCTGCTGCCTGAGGCTTACACGATGGGCGGTCTCGGAAAGTCCGGCACTGCCCAGCAGGTGGATGCTATGGCACTTCAGCGGCTGGCTTCCAAGGCCGAACAGTTCCTGTGCTTTGCGGTTGGTGTCGGTGATATGGCCCTGCTTGTCGATGAGCATGACCGCATTGTCCATCTGCTCCAGCACCAAGCTGAGTTTCTCGGTTTCAGCCCGTGCCCCGGCAATCCTGCGGCCGAGGTTTTCGGTCAGCAGGTTGATGGTCTGGATCAGCTGCCCGAATTCGTCCTCCGAGTGCCAAGTGATGCGATGGCCGTAGTTGCCATGGGCAATGATGGCGGCATCGTGGCTTAGGCGCCTGAGTGGAGCAACCTGCCGTTTGGCCAGCCAGATGGCCAGGAGGAGGGCGATGGCAATAGACAGGAAGATGGCGGCGATTAGGGCCTGCTCCAGTGTCCGATAGGAGGATTCGACAGCCGCCAGGGAGTTCGAGGTGCGGATGATTCCCATGAGCCTGCCCTCGGCATATATGGGGATGGCTACATACATGCGGTTTTCGCCCAGCGTAGCACTATAACGGATAGCGGTGCCGTATTCGTGGGCGAAAGCCTGCTGAACCTCTGGGCGCTGGAAATGGTTGTCGAGGGTTGCGGCTGGTTCCGAGGTATCCGCGAGCACCGTGCCGTCCACGCGCAGGACTGTGATGCGCAGTCCTGTGTTGTTGCTGAGCTGCTGCAAGAGCGGGGGGAACTTATGGGAGTCTTGGAAATCCTGTGCCGTAAGCATCTGCTCGATGATCTGGGCATTGAGCACGAGGGCGTCCTGTTCTTTTTTCATGGTATAGGCGTGGAAATAATGGAGCAGATATAGGCCTGTGATCGTCAGCGCCGTAAGGGCCGCCAAGAGGAGTGATGCCAGGCATCTGCGGGTGATGCGGGAGTGGAACATCAGAAGTCAGCCTCCTTTTTCTGAGTTATGTCCATTCTAGCATAAAGGCTGGGGACATATCATGTTTTTACAAAGAATTAACAAAGACACAACAATCAGAGAGGGAGAGCCTGCTAGGATAAAGGAGAACGAAGGAGATGCCTTCGGGAATCGTATTAGTTGTATTAGTTGGAGGGAGAAAAAATGTTCAGCAGAATGAAACAGATGATTTCGCTAGGAATGGTGGCTATGAGCATGGCAGTCCTGCTTGCAGGCTGCGGCGGCAACCAGTCCGAGGGGGACAAGGCGGGAGCAACGGCAGAGCTTGCCGGCAAGGTCACCGTTTCGGGGTCGACGGCGCTGCTGCCGCTCCTCAAGCCTGCACAGGAAGCCTTTCAGGAAAGGCACAAGCAGGTGACGGTCAATGTTGCTGGCGGAGGCTCGTTCACAGGAATGAATCAGGCCGCCGAGGGAGCGGTACAGATCGGCACCTCCGATGTGGATCTGCCTGCTGCCTATAAGGACAAGGGGCTGGTGGATCATAAGGTCGTAGTGGAACCCTTTGTCTTTATCACCGATAAGGAGAATAAGGTAGACAATCTCACCAGGCAGCAGGCCATCGGTATCTTGACGGGCCAGATCACCAATTGGAAGGAGGTCGGCGGCGAGGACCGGGCCATCACGCTGATCCATCGGGCCAAATCCTCTGGCTCTCGGGCGGCCATCAGCGAGGTGGTACTGGCGGGGCAGTCCTTTACGGATAACGCGATCATCCAGGACTCCAATGGGGCGGTGCGGACAGCTGTCAGCAATACGCCGGGGGCTGTCGGCTATGTGGATGCGCCTTATGCCGATGATAGCGTGAAGGTCTTGCAGTTTGACGGCGTGGAATACTCGCCGCAGAATATCCTCGAGGGGAGATATCCCATCTATGGCTATGGCCATATGTATACGAAGGGCGAGCCCGAGGGGCCGGTCAAGGCGTTCATCGACTATATCCTCAGCGATGACTTCCAGAACACGCAGGTGGAAAAACTGGGCTTCATCCCTATCAATAAATTAAAAGAGTGAGGGGCGGGAGGAATTTATGGAACAGGCAGCAGCCAGTCAGATGGCGGCAAAGAAAAACGATAAGGGTCATCGGCGCAGACTGTTTTACGATACGTGCGGGCGCTGGTTCTTTGGCGCAGCTGCCTGCGTGATGTCCATCGTGATCTTTGCGATCATCTTTTTGGTGGGCAAACAGGGACTGCAGACGTTTGCCGAGGTCAGCCCGCTGGAATTCTTCTTCTCCGGGCAGTGGGACCCGTTGTCCGGGAAGTACGGGGCACTGTTTTTTATCCTCGGCTCCTTCTTGTCGACGGCGTTGGCCATCCTTATCGGAGCGCCGCTGGGGCTCATGGGGGCGATCTTCCTGGCCAAGGTGGCACCGACGTGGCTCCAGCATGTCATGCGGCCGGCGATAGATCTCTATACAGCCATCCCTTCGGTGGTCTATGGCTATGTCGGTCTGGTGGTGCTGGTGCCATGGCTGCGCGAAACCTTTGGGCAGGCGACGGGCTTTGGTTTGCTCGCAGCTTCGTTGATATTGGCTGTCATGATCCTGCCGACGATATTATCCATCAGCACCGATGCGCTGCAGGCGGTGGATCCATCGCTGGAGGAAGCGAGCCTGGCCCTCGGGGCGACTTGGTGGCAGACTGTGCAGCATGTTGTCCTGCCTGCCGCGGCACCAGGTATTCTGACCGCCGTGGTGCTGGCCATGGCTAGGGCCATCGGCGAAACCATGGCGGTGCAGATGCTGATTGGCAACACACCCCAGCTGGCGGTGTCGCTGTTTTCACCGACGGCGACCCTTACCAGCAACATCGTGGTAGAGATGGGCAATACGCCCTTCGGTTCGGTCTGGGGCAATGCGCTGTTCTTGATGGCGTTTGTCCTGCTGCTGCTTTCGCTGGCGATGATTCTTCTGGTACGGCGGTTTGGACAAAGGAGATTTGCCTGATGGATACAAGAATGCAGAATCAAGCGGCCGTGGTGGTCTTATGGCTTGCGGGCCTGTCCATCCTTGGCTTGTTGGCCGTGTTCCTTGGTTATGTCCTCTATCGGGGCCTGCCGGTCTTATCGCTGGACTTTGTGCTCGGCAAATCCAGCGACATCCTGGCTGGCGGTGGCGTGGGGGCACAGCTTTTCAACTCGTTCTACATGCTGGCACTTTCCCTGGGGCTTTCGATCCCTGTGGCGTTAGGGGCTGGCCTCTATCTGGCTGAGTATGCCAAAGAAACGAAGCTGACGAAGTGCATCCGCCTGTCCGTAGAAAGCCTGGCTACGGTGCCCTCGATTGTCCTGGGCTTGTTTGGCATGATACTGTTTGTCAACGTGCTGGGGCTGGGGTTCAGCATCTTGGGCGGCGCCTTGACGCTGGTCTTGCTGAACCTGCCGCTGCTGGTCCGGGTCACGGAGGAGGCCATCCGTACGGTACCCAAATCCTACCGGGAGGCGAGTCTGGCGCTCGGAGCGACAAAGCTCCAGACCATCACGCGGGTGATCCTGCCGAAGGCGCTGTCGGGCATCCTCACGGGCATCACTCTCACGGCCGGCCGGGCTTTGGGCGAGACGGCCATCCTGATTTTCACCGCTGGCACCACGGTATCGCGCCATAGGTTTGATTTCGATGTCATGGCTGGCGGGGAAACGTTGGCCGTGCATCTATGGTACCTTATGAGTACAGGTCTTGTTCCTGACCGTGAACGTATCGCTGATGGAATCGGGGCACTGCTGGTGCTGGCTATACTGGTTTGCAATATCCTGTTGATGGTTCCCGTAAAGATTTGGGGCAAGCAGCGGGGCAGGCAGTAGCCCAGCCGCTTGCTTGGTCATTTCGTCAGTCATATCGTCTCGTTTGGCAGGATTATCTTTTGTTCTTGGCGAAGTAAGCAGATATAGATGGTTTTGGAACAGGAAGGACGATAGCGATGCAGAAGAACGTATTGCTTATCCATAAGGGAAAAGCATTTATGCTGGGAACCATCGCCAAGAATTTTGCAGATGGAGGATATGGTGTGGCAGAGGCCGAGACCACGGTGGAAAAACTCGGAGAGCATAAGGGCGAGGCGCATCTTTTTGTCTTGTATCCGGGGGATTATGTGGATGATATATCTGCTGCGCTGGTATATTTGAAAGATATCTGCACCGAAGAAGACAAGCTGCTGATCCTCATTGGCACGGCTACGGAAATCGAGACAGCTACCCGCAGTATCCCCGCGGCTGTCGTTTCGGTTACTTTTGAGCGGCCCTTTGATATGAAAAAGCTGGTTGCTCAGGCAGATTGGCTGCTTTCGGCCAAATACCGGGGTGACCATTGTGACCTTGGGGGCCCAGGCGCTGATGTATATTGCCGACAATACGCCGGATCTCATCCTGCTGGATTATGAAATGCCGGTGACTTCAGGGCCCCAGGTGCTGGAGATGATCCGCAGCGAGTCTAGGGGGGATTCCATCCCTGTGATTTTCCTTACGGGGAAGGGGGAAAGGGAAAGCGTCTTGAAGGTGCTGGCCTTGAAGCCTGACGGCTATCTGCTGAAATCCATGGAGCGTCCGAAGCTGTTAGCTGCCATTGATGAATTCTTTGAAAAGCAGAAGTACCAAAAACTTCATGACAATAACATTTCGTAAGGATAAGGACTGTTGTATGTGGCAAGGGGCATATAGCAGTCCTTTTGCAAAGGGGGAGGACTATGCGTCAGGAAGCCTATGAACTGTCAATCTTGGACGGCGTGGATAGTTTCATGTCAGGGCTGGAGAGCTTGCTGCATGATAAGGCGGCAGAAGCGGCAGAGCGCGGAGATACGGCGATATATATCCACCTGCTCTTTTGAT
>CALYVJ010000124.1 GCA_945494195.1 uncultured Selenomonas sp.
GACAGATGCAGCTCACCACGACCAGATACCTTGAAGACATCGGCAGAATCCGTCTCTTCGACCTTCATGGCAACATTGGTCTCGATCTCTTTGAACAGACGATCGCGCAGGTGGCGGGACGTAACGAACTCACCCTCACGGCCAGCGAACGGGCTCGTGTTGACACCGAAGGTCATGGAGAGCGTCGGCTCGTCGATGTTGATGGTCGGCAGAGCCTCCGGATTCTCTGCATCGGCAACCGTGTAGCCGATGGAAACATCACCAAGGCCCGTCAGAGCAACGATGTCACCCATGCTTGCCGACTCGGTTTCCACGCGTTTGAGGCCCTGGTAAACGAATACCTTGCCGATTTTGGCCTTGACCGTCTGGTCGCCATTGATGAGGACGACGTTCTGGTTCGTCTTAGCCGTACCGCGGATGATGCGGCCGATGGCAACGCGGCCAACGAAGGAGTCAGACTCCAGCGTCGTGACCATCATCTGGAGCGGAGCCTCCGGATCACCTTTCGGTGCCGGGATCTCTTTGACAATCGTCTCCATCAGCGGTTTGAGGTCAGCGTTATCGTCTTCCATCTTGTACTTGGCGACACCATCACGGGCCGTCGCATAGATAACCGGGAAGTCGAGCTGATCGTCATCGGCATCGAGCTCCATGAAGAGCTCGAGAACCTCATCATAGACATCGTCTACGCGCTGGTTCGGTTTATCGATCTTGTTGATGACAACAATCGGCTTGAGGCCCTGCTCCAGAGCCTTGCGCAAAACGTATTTCGTCTGCGGCATCGGGCCCTCGAAAGCATCGACGAGCAGAACGACACCATCAACCATGTTGAGGACACGCTCCACCTCGCCACCGAAGTCAGCATGGCCCGGCGTATCGACGATGTTGATCTTGATGTCGTTGTACATGATTGCCGTGTTCTTGGACAGGATCGTGATACCGCGCTCACGCTCAATATCGCCGGAGTCCATGACACGCTCTGCAACCTGCTCATTGGAACGGAAAACGTGACTCTGCTTGAGCATTGCATCGACCAGCGTCGTCTTACCATGGTCGACGTGGGCAATAATCGCAATATTTCTCAGCTTGTCATTGGTCATCATACTCATTCTGTGTAATCTGCCTCCTATAAATAAAAAGGGATACGCGTTGGTATCCATACTCTCTTGCATATTACATTACTCTTATCGTAAAGCAACAACTCCATTTTAATATTGACCGTCTGAGTTGTCAATATCTTTTTGCCCCATTGTACAGGTATTTTCCTTGACACCCTGTCCGCGAAAACAGCAAAGGGCTCCCCCTTCCGAGGGAGCCCTGCCATATTCTTAGAGACCTGCTTCTTTCTTCAGCGTGTCAGCCTTATCCGTGTGCTCCCACGGCAGGTCGACATCGGTGCGGCCGAAGTGGCCGTAAGCAGCCGTCTGCTTGTAGATTGGGCGGCGCAGGTCAAGCATCTTGATGATGCCAGCCGGACGCAGGTCAAAGTTGCGGCTGACGATCTCCTCAATCTTCTCCTCTGCGACCTTGTGGGTGCCAAAGGTATCGATCATGATAGATACCGGATAAGCGACGCCGATGGCGTAGGCCAGCTGCACCTCGCACTTGTCGGCCAGGCCTGCAGCGACGATGTTCTTTGCAACATAGCGGGCCGCATAGGCTGCACTGCGGTCAACCTTCGTGGGGTCTTTGCCCGAGAAGGCACCGCCGCCATGACGGGCCCAGCCGCCATAGGTGTCGACGATAATCTTGCGGCCCGTGAGGCCCGAGTCCCCCTGCGGGCCGCCGATGACGAACTTGCCCGTGGGGTTGATGAAGATTTTTGTATCGTCCTTGAGGAGCTCAGCCGGAACCACCGGTTTGATGACCTGCTCGATGAGATCCTTGCGGATCTGCTCCAGCGTCACGTCCTCATCGTGCTGGGTCGAGATGACGATGGTCTCGACAGCTACTGCCTTGCCATCCTCATAGGCAATCGTGACCTGGGTCTTGCCATCCGGACGGAGATACGGCAGCGTACCGTTCTTGCGGACTTCCGTCAGGCGGCGGGCCAGACGATGAGCCAGCGCGATCGGCAGCGGCATGAACTCCGGCGTCTCGTTCGTCGCATAGCCGAACATCATGCCCTGGTCGCCAGCACCGATAGCCTCAGCGGCGTCCATCTCGCCCTCGCGGGACTCGATAGCCTCGTTCACGCCCTGGGCGATATCCGGCGACTGCTCATCGAGGGATACGAGGATGCCGCAGGTATCGGCATCGAAGCCATATTTTGCCCGCGTATAGCCAATTTCCTTGACCGTATCACGGATAATCTTCGGGATATCGACATAGCACTTCGTCGAAATCTCACCGACGACATGGACCTGCCCCGTCGTCACCATCGTCTCGCAGGCAACACGGCCCATGGGGTCCTCGGCCAGGATGGCATCGAGGATGCTGTCGGAAATCTGGTCTGCCATCTTATCCGGATGACCTTCAGTAACTGACTCCGAAGTAAAAAGCATACGTTTCTTACTCATTAAATCTACCTCCCTAGTAGTTCCTTAATCTCTGCTGAATAGCCTCAAACGTCCCGATCCATAAGAAAAAGCCCTCGCCAAAACGAGAGCCTGCATTTCCTAACTCTCATCTTATAGGTAAAACCTAAAGGAATTGGCACCGTTTCGACTTGCGTCAATGGTTGCCGCAGCTTCATCGGGCCATTCCCTCCACTGCTCTGGATGAGTTCATATTCAGCTTTATTAATTTCATCATACGATACGCGAACCATAATGTCAAGATAATTTTATGAACCCAACTCATAATTTTCATCAATTGCCCCCATAAGCCAAGCATTATACCTGGAATTTTTCCACCTCTCCTTGCAAAGTTTTAGCCATTTCGGCCAGCTGCTCACTATTGGTATTCATTTCATGTACCGATGCCGTCTGTTCTTCGGTTGCGGCCGATACGGTCTCGCAGTTTGCCACCACACTACGGCTCATCCCTTCGATATCATGGATAGCCGTCTGGCAGCTGTCCGCGTTATCAGTGGCCTCTTGGGACGCGTCAGCTATCTGCTGGGAACGGCTGGCAATTTTTTCTACCAAAGCCACGATATCGTTAAATTCCCGACCGGTTTCTTCGACACTGTCTTTGGCCGTAACGAGATTGTCCGTCCCTTCATGCATGCTGTCAACGGCCTGCTGGGTATCCTTCTGGATCTGGCCGATAAGCTCGGCAATCTGGCTGGCCGCTTCTTCCGACTGGGCGGCCAATTTGCGGATTTCCTCGGCCACTACGGCAAAGCCACGGCCGGCGTCACCAGCGCGAGCTGCCTCAATTGCCGCATTGAGTACCAACAGGTTAGTCTGCTCCGCAATCCCCGAAATCGTATCGGTGATACGGCCAATGGTATCCGAACGTTCCCCGAGGTTGTTGACCACGCGGGCCGACTCACCCACTACTTCACTGAGGCGGGCCATATCCTTGACGGTGCGGGTAACTACCGCATTACCATTCTGGGCTTTTTCCGTAGCCTGTTTGGTCTCTACAGCCGCCCGGCGGGCGTTGTGGGCCATGCCGCCAATTTTTTCCATCAGGACATCCATGGATTTGGAAGCATCATCAACGGCCAGCAGCTGCTTATTGGAAGCCGTGGCTACATCGGTAATGGATTCTGCCACCTGCTGGCTGCTGCCGACTGGGCCGTCATCTCATTAAGGTTTGCCGCATCGGAAGCAACATGCTCCGACGACATCCGGATGGAGCCCATAAGGGTTCGCATATTGCCGCCTAAGACCTTGAGGATTTCAATCATCTGCCCGATTTCATCTTCCCGCTGCGCATATTCGGCCTTAACCGGTTCCTGACGATAATCGCCCTTGGCAAATTTCTGCAAGCGGCCCGTCACAAAGCTGATGGGGGCGCCGAAAGTCTGGGCAATCTTTGCGCCCATCAGGGCCATAATTACCGATACAGCCAGAATAATAAGCGACGAGATTAAAATCTTATGGTAAAGGGCCTTTTGGTTTTCTTCCATATAATGATTTACTTCCGCATCGATATAATCCACCCAGGAGCCTGTGCCAATTATCCACTGATACGGTTTGAATTCCAAAACATAATTGCACTTAGGAAGCGACTGGGTCTCGCCTGGTTTTGGATAGGAGAAATCCACAAAGCCGCCGCCATCCTTCTGGCCTTCTTTCAGCATGTTTTCCATATACGGGACACCATTGGGGTCTTTTTCCCCACGGCGCATCTTCCCCTCTGCATTCCGGTTGTCGGCATACACTACGCAAATACTCGTATTTTTTCATCGGCAAAGAAATACCCTTTTCCCTCATCATAACGAACTGAACGAATGACGTCCTTAGCCATCTCTTTTGCCCTTTCTTCCGTCAATTCCCCTGACTGCTAGCGGGCATAAATACCGTTCATCGACGAAACGACTCCTTCCGTCTGCAGCTTTAACTCACGGTCGTAATGTTCCGATAATTCCTTCCGGTATTCCGCTACGAGTTTTTCATTATCCGAAATCGTCGTATAGATAAAGTAGCCCCCTACTGCCAGGGTAGCTACTACACTGACCATTACGAACATCGCTGTCCGTTTTCCCCGAACAGATTTCATAAAAAAACATAGTCTTCCCTCCCTTACGCTTTCGAATATCACTCCCTTTAAACTGAAATATTCGTCCAATTGCGACAAGTTCCTGCCTGCAGGCAAAAAAAGTTTCTCTGCAATGTTAGCCACGGGATTTCCATACGACTCTTGCTTCATACGGCTGCAAAAAACCCGCCTTATGCACTTCGTAATTTGAAATCAATTCTTCCCAAGAATTGTCCGCAAACAACGGACAGGCTACCTCCCTGCCGGTCCAATTGGCCTCCACGATCAAGACCTGTTCCCCCAAAATCCGCTGATAGGCATAGATTTCCTCACTATCTTCCAGCAGCGGCTCAAACCTGCCATAAACGACAATCGGCAAGGTATGACGCAATTCGATAAGACGCTGATAGTAGTAAAAGACGGATTGTTTATCTGCCAGTGCTGCCTTGACATTGATAGCCGGGTAATTGGGATTGACCGCCAGCCACGGCTCACCATCCGTAAAGCCTGCATTCGCCGTATCATCCCACTGCATGGGGGTGCGGGCATTATCCCTTCCTACACAGTCAAAACACTTGAGCAACGTTTCCCCTGCGATGAGTTTTTGCTCAACCACGAGCTGCTGCCAAGCATTCTTTTCCTCAATGTCAACACAATCATCAATAGAAGAAAAATGACGATTGGTCATGCCGATTTCCTCTCCTTGATAGATATACGGCGTTCCCTTCTGCATATGCAAAACGGTTGCCAGCATCTTAGCAGACTTTACCCGCCACTTAGGCGAATCATTGCCAAATCTCGATACGACCCGGGGCTGGTCGTGGTTGTCCCAATAGAGACTCCCCCAGGCTTTCCCTTCCAACTCCAGCTGCCATTTGTTCAGGATTTTGCGGACATAGGAAAGTTTTGGCGGCGTGCACGTCCATTTGCCAAGGACCGGTTCCGAATTGGCCGCTCCATCGGTATGTTCAAAGTGAAAGACCATCCCGAGCTCCGTTCCCTCACTGTTAGCATATTTTTTAGCTTCCTCCACCGTAACACCGGCCGCCTCGCCCACCGTCAGCAAGTCGTAATTCGACAGGACACGGCGATTCATTTCCTGCAGGTATTCATGCACCCGCGGACCATTGCAAACATGGGAAAACATATCGCTATACCCATCCGCGTTTAACGAACCATCGGGAAAGGATTGGTCTTTACTAATCATGGAAATAACATCCATGCGGAAGCCATCAATCCCCTTGCGGCACCAAAAGTCCATGAGATCAAAAACCTCCTCGCGAACTTTAGGATTTTCCCAGTTGAGGTCGGGCTGCTTGCGGCTGAAACAGTGCAGATAATATTGCCCGGTCAAAGCATCATACTGCCAAGCCGAGCCGCTAAAACAGGACTCCCAATGGTTGGGAGCTGCGCCTGTTTCCGTTGGTTCCTTCCAAATATAATAATCCCGGTATGGATTATCCTTCGACTTGC
>CALYVJ010000125.1 GCA_945494195.1 uncultured Selenomonas sp.
AGGTCAAAGAAAACGGGGCTATCCGCACGAAAATGCTTTCGTGCGACAGCCCCTTCTTATCTTTATTATGCACTTATCTGCAGCAAAATATCCTGCAAGTTTAAAGCCAACAAATTTTCTTCGTGTGAATCTTCATTTTCTGTCATCAGCAGCAACTGCTGAACGACCAGATAATTCCGGAACATATCGACGGTAATATCCTGTTTCGCCATGATATGTCGGCGCATTTTGCGCTTGGAACGCTGTAAGGCATTATCAACACTCTTGATGGAACCACTGATTTCATCCGCAATTTCCTGATAAGACATTCCGCGCACATACGATAGAAAAATGCGGTAATCAAAAGGCGTCAACTCTTTGGTCACCACGGACTGGCAGAATTCGTAATCTTCCTTCATCACCAGGCAGAACTCGGGATTCGCCTCTAACTCATCACTGACCAGAATATCCAACAGCGTGTAGTTCTCATTCTCTTCCGCAATTGAATAATCCAAGGAATACGCCGTATTGAGCGGCTGATTTTTGAGGCGCTGCAAAGCCTTAACCGCCGTGATAAACTGGCAGCGTACGCAATGCTGGGCAAAGACACCAAATGGTATCTTCTTCTCCGGATTATAATCCCGCATTGCCTTGAAAAAACCAATCTGGCCTTCCTGAAATAAATCTTCCTGGGTAATATTGCGCAGACAATTCCAACGCGTCTGACCGCCAATCATTGGAGCATAGCGTTTCAACATCATTTGAACCAGCCGATCATCCCCATTCAGCTGATACAACGCTACTACCTCTTCATCGGTCATCTTTTTCCAGATATCCATCGACAAGACTCTATTCAACTCCTATCTTCTATCCCATTTCCTTTCCTACCTTACTCTAATCTATATTAACATGACATTAACCATGTATACAATATGACTTTTTTCCCTATTTTTCCTTATTCCGAGCTCCCTGCTCCCACGCATTAACAGTGCCATCAGCCTTTATCCCGCAGCCCCTCCCAAATCGTCAAAAGAGTCCGCCTCGTTATGCACAGGACTTATATCCTACAATATTGTTTTTACACCACTTCTTTTCTATTGTATTTTGCTATTACTTCCAATTATTTTCCTTTCCTATTCTTGTTGTCCTTTACCCAAAAATGCCCGTCGGTTCTTGGCCAACGGACATTTTCTTTATTCACAGGCTTTTCACCACCTGCGATTTATTCATTTTCTGCTATCAGCAACCGCCTGGAAAGCAACTGCCGCAGCTGCAATGGTGCGGTCAATGTCTTCATCACTGTGCGCCCCACTCATAAAGAGGGTTTCAAACTGGGAAGGAGCCAGGTAAATTCCCTGCTCCAGCATGGCTTTGAACCAGACTTTAAAAGCCTCCTGGTCCGATGCGCAGGAATCCTCATAATCGAAAACATCGTGATCATTGAAGAAGATACCAAACATCGAGCCTGCCTGATGGGCCTGAATCGTAACGCCTGCTTCCTTGGCTTTTTCCTGCCAGCCCAGCAGCAGCTTCTTGGTCTTTAAGGTAAGCTCACGGCTGTAATCGGCCTTGCCCTCCTCCGGCTCTGCCGTAATGATTTTAAGAGTCTCAAGCCCTGCTGTCATAGCCAGCGGATTGCCCGAAAGGGTTCCTGCCTGATAAACGGGACCTGCCGGGGATACTTTCTGCATAATATCACGGCGTCCGCCATAGGCCGCTACCGGCAAGCCGCCACCGATAATCTTGCCAAGGCAGGTAAGGTCTGGCGTAATACCATAAGCTGCCTGGGCACCGCCCAAGGAAGCCCGGAAACCGCACATGACCTCATCAAAAATCAAAAGTGCGCCATGCTTTTCGGTAAGATTGCGAAGCGTACGCAAATAGCCCTGTTTCGGCGGCACACAGCCCATATTACCAGCTACCGGCTCCACAATGACAGCTGCCACTTCATCGCCAATCTCCTCCATGACTTTCGTGATAGCTTCCGCATCATTATAGGGCACCGAAATCGTATCCTGTGCCGTTCCCTTCGTAACCCCCGGCGAACTCGGCACACCAAAAGTTGCCATGCCCGAACCAGCGTTTACGAGCAAACTGTCACTATGCCCGTGATAACAACCGATGAATTTGACGATCTTTTCCCGGCCCGTATAACCGCGTGCAAGACGCAGCGCGCTCATCGTCGCCTCGGTACCGGAATTTACCATGCGGATGACCTCAATCGACGGATAGACCTGCATGACAAGCTTGGCCAGTTCCGATTCGATGCAAGTGGGTGCGCCATAACTCGTACCACGTGTTGCCGCCTCCTGCAACGCCTTAACGACCTGTGGATGCGCATGGCCAACTACCATCGGCCCCCAGGAACCAACATAATCGATATACTCATTACCATCGATATCGTAGATCTTATCTCCCTCCGCCCGGGCAATAAACGGCGGATTGCAGTCAACACTGGCATAGGAACGTACCGGACTGTTGACACCACCCGGCATCAAGTTTTTTGCTTCAGCAAAAGCTGCAGCGGATTTTTCAAGCTTCAGCATAGATTACTCCTCTTCTTTGAGCCATTTCGCAGCATCAATGGCATGATAAGTAATGATGATATCTGCCCCAGCGCGTTTCATCCCCATAAGCGTTTCCAGCACGATGCGCTTTTCATCAATCCAGCCGTTGGCAGCGGCAGCTTTGACCATTGCATACTCGCCACTGACATTGTAGACCGCTACCGGATGATGGATATGGTCGCGAACCTGACGGACTACATCAAGATAAGCCAACGCCGGTTTTACCATGATGATGTCCGCCCCCTCAGCAATATCTAGGTCAACTTCTTTGATGGCTTCATGGGCATTGGCCGGGTCCATCTGATACTGGCGGCGGTCACCAAAGCTCGGCGCACTGTCCGCCGCATCGCGGAAGGGCCCATAATAGCCCGACGCATATTTGACGGCATAGCTCATAATCGAGACATTGATATAACCAGCTTCATCCAGCGCCTCACGGATAGCTGCTACCCGGCCATCCATCATATCCGACGGCGCCACGATATCCGCACCAGCCTTGGCCTGGGATACCGCAACCTTCTGCAGCAGTTCCAGCGTTTTATCGTTGTCCACATAATGGTCTTCCAGGTGGCCGCAATGACCATGTGACGTATACTGGCAAAGACAGACATCACCGATCACCATCATTTCCGGAACAGCTGCTTTGATGGCCTTTATGGCGCGCTGTACCGGGCTGGTCATATCCCAGGCACTGGAGCCATCCTCATCCTTGTACTCTGGCAAGCCAAAGACCTCAACAGAAGGGATACCCAGCTGCCAGCATTCCTGGGCAGCTTTTACGGCATTATCCACGGAAAGATGATAGCAGTTCGGCATGCTCGGGATTTCTTCTTTGACATTTTCCCCGGGAACAACAAAAATCGGATAAACAAAATCCTTTGCCGAAAGATTCGTCTCTCTAACCATAGCGCGCATAGCCGGTGAAATGCGCATGCGGCGCGGACGGAGTTTCTGAGTATACATACAAGCCATCTCCTATGAATCAAATATTTTCTTTAATTGCCTCAACCAATCCATCAATCGTATATTCTTTCGCGACGATATCCGGCTCTATGCCATTCCCCTTCGCCGTCTCTGCGGTGACAGGACCGATGGCAGCGGTTTTGATTTCCTTAAGGGCATCAGCTGAACCGATAATTTTTACGAGATTCGTCACCGTGGACGAGCTCGTAAAGGTCACCAGGTCAATCTCCCCAGCTGCCAGCTTTTCCCTAAGGGATTCCGCATCAACTTCTGCCGCCACCGTCTGATAGGCTGGTGCCACATCCACCACGGCCCCCTGCTCACGCAGCTTCGCCGGCAGGATTTCTCGTGCCTCCTGTGCCCGCGGAAGCAGGATTTTCGCATGCGACGGCAGTTTTCCCTTGAGCGCTTCCAAAACGCCTTCGGCCCGGAATTCCCTTGGTACCACATCGGCAATGATGCCATACTCTCGGAGTTTTGCCGCCGTGGCACTGCCGATGGCAGCTACTTTAGCATAGCCGAGCGCCCGGGCATCCTTGCCAGTCTTTATGAGACGGGCAAAGAAGTAATCGACGCCATTGGCACTGGTAAAGATAAGCCACTGATAGTCGTTCAGCTTGGCGATTGCTGCATCAAGCGCCTCGTAATGATCCGCCGGTTCTTCAATGCGGATAGCCGGTGCCTCGATGACCTTGGCCCCGAGCTGTTCCAAGCGGGCCGTAAGCTTTGATGCCTGGCTGCGCGCCCGCGTGACGAGCACCGTCTTACCAAACAACGGATGGGTCTTAGGCTCATCAAACCACTGGAGTTTTTCACGCAAATTCACGACATCGCCAACGATAAAAATTGCTGGCGGTTTGAGGTTGGCCTTAGCCACATCCTCAGCAGCCGTACCAACGGTTGTCATGAGCACCCGCTGCTCGGGTTTTGTGCCCCAGCGGATAACGGCTGCTGGCGTATCAGCCGGACGGCCATTTTCGATGAGTTTTTTCGTGATATGGGGCAGATTGGCCACACCCATCAAGAATACCAGAGTATCCACACCAGTTGCAAGATGCTCCCACCGCATATTGCTCTTGCCCTTGGTGGGATCTTCATGGCCCGTGACCACCGCAAACGAGGTTGCCACCGCGCGATGCGTAACCGGAATGCCCGCATAGGCCGGCACAGAAATCGCCGACGTAATGCCCGGCACAATCTCAAAGGGCAGGCCATTTTCCTGCAGCACCCCCCCCTCTTCGCCTCCGCGGCCAAAAACAAAGGGGTCACCCCCCTTGAGGCGCACCACGCATTTTCCCTCTTTGGCCTTATCCACCAGCAGCTGGTTGATATCCTCCTGCTTCATGGTATGATTGCTAGATGCCTTCCCGACATAGATGTATTCTGCATCATCCGGAGCCCATTGGAGAATCCGATCATCTGCCAGGCGGTCGTAAACCACGACGTCTGCCACTTTCAGGCAATCCACTGCCTTCAGGCTTATCAACCGGTAATCCCCCGGACCTGCACCTACCAAATATACCATTCCTGCCATATCTATCTCTCCCTTTAACCATTAAATTCTATTTTAGCGGTCCATGAGCAGTCCGATTTCCTGCATGATTTGCAGCCCGCCCATTGCCAGCAATTTATCCGCCAATTCCCGGCCAATTTTTTCGCAATTCTCTGCAGGGCCTGTCAGCTTGTCCCGATAGAGTTTTGAACCATCTACAGAGGCAATTACAGCTTCTGCCTGAATCATTCCCTCCCCTGCTGAAGTCGCATAAACCCCTACCGGGACTTGGCAGCCACCTTCGACCCGCGCCAAAAAAGAACGCTCAACTGTCGCACACTGCACCGTCTCTTCATCATTGAGGAAAGAAATCAGCGCGCGAACGTCTTCATCCGCCTCTCGGGTCTCGATAGCCAACGCCCCTTGCCCTACGGCAGGCAGGACCATGCGCTTCGGCAATACATCGGTAATGCGTTCCCCAAAGCCCAAGCGCTTGAGTCCAGCCACCGCCAGGATTATTGCATCGAAATTTTCTTCTTCGAGCTTGCGAAGCCGCGTGTTGACATTCCCCCGCAGGTCACAAATGTTGAGATCAGGCCGCACATGCAAAAGCTGTGCCTTACGGCGCAGGCTGGAAGTTCCCACCTTTGCCCCCTGCGGAAGCTCCGAAAATTTCTTGTACTTGGGACTTACCACGGCATCGCCAGAGTCGAAACGTTTAGTGATGGCGGATATCACCAGTCCTTCAGGGGCCTCAGTCGGCATATCTTTTAAGCTGTGCACAGCCAAATCAATACCACCTTCCAGCATATCCGTCTCCAGCTCTTTCGTAAAAAGACCCTTGCCGCCGATTTTAGCCAACGGTGCATCGAGGATCTTGTCGCCCTTGGTGGTCATAAGCTTGAGTTTTACCGTCAGTTCCGGATATTCTTCCTCCAGACGGCTTTTCACGTATTCAGCCTGCCAAAGTGCCAGCTTACTGCTGCGCGTACCGATAATGATGGTGTCTTTCTTCACGGG
>CALYVJ010000126.1 GCA_945494195.1 uncultured Selenomonas sp.
GCGGCGGCGAAGAGTTGCTTCGAATGAGATTCTTGTAACTTACAAACTGTAATTTGTTGAGAGGAAAGGGACTTTATGACAAATGTCATATGAAACAATTGAAAGTAGTGACAGAGTTCAGCTGACTTTGACCGTGTTTTCTATTATTATAATTACTGTCAGAAAAGTTATAAGTTTAACGCTGTTGTTACGATAGGAGATTTTGTAACAGCAGCAGGTTTTCCGAAAGGGGAATGACATATGGAAATCGCATTTTGCCGAATCGACGACCGGTTGATTCATGGCCAGGTGGCAACAGTCTGGACGAAGGTTACGGGCTGCAACCGCATCATGTGCTGCAGCGATGAAGTTGCCAAGGATGATATGCGCAAGAAGCTCCTGTTGCAGGTAGCTCCTCCGGGCATCAAGGCTTACGTCGTACCGGTGGAAAAAGCTTGCGAGGCTTACAAGAACCCGAAATATGACGCCTTCAAGACGCTGTTCCTGTTCACGAAACCAGCGGATGTAGTCCGGGCTGTAAAGGGAGGCATCCCGTTCAAATCCGTTAACCTTGGCGGCATGACGTACAAAGATGGGGATACGCTTATTTCCAGCGCGGTAGCCGTCAATCCGGAGGATGTCAAAGCATTGCTGGAACTTCAGGATATGGGGATTGAAGTGGAAATCCGCAAGCTGGCCAATGAGCCGAAAGGCAACCTGATGGAGGCACTCAAAGCCAAAGGCATGGTTTAAACCAACGCAATTATTCATGATTTTCGTAATAGAACCGGTTGGTTGGGAAATATGACCGGTTGGGGAAGCAAAAGAAAAGATAGGGGTGTTTATACGTTATGACTACCATACAGTTTATTTTACTGATTGTTGTCGCAGCGGTAGCCGGCATGGGAAGTGTACTGGATGAGTGCCAGTTCCACCGTCCGCTGGTTGCCTGCACGCTGGTCGGCCTCGTTCTGGGTGATATTACTACTGGTATTATTCTGGGTGGTACCCTTGAGATGCTGGCACTGGGCTGGATGAACGTCGGTGCTGCCATGGCACCGGATGCAGCGCTGGCATCAGTAGTTTCTGCCATCCTCGTTATCGTCGGCCATCAGAGCATCGGTGCTGGTATCGCCTTGGCTGTACCACTGGCTGCTGCTGGCCAGGTCCTCACGATTTTCGTTCGTACGATTACCGTATTTTTCCAGCATCTGGCCGATAAATTTGCTCTCGAAGGCAATGCCTTTGGCATCGAGATGTGCCATATCGGCGGTTTGCTGCTCCAGGGCATCCGCGTAGCGGTTCCGGCTGCTATCGTTGCTGCTGTGGCTGGTACGGACACGGTCAACGCTATGCTGGCTTCCATTCCGGAAGTCATTACCCGCGGCTTGCAGGTTTCCGGCGGTTTCATCGTTGTCGTAGGTTATGCGATGGTCATCAACATGATGAATGCCAAATCCCTCATGCCGTATTTCTTCCTCGGTTTCCTCATTGCCGTATTCACGAATGTCAACCTCATTGGCTTTGGTGCTATCGGCCTCATCTGCGCCTACTTCCACATCCGTGGCCTTCAGCGGGAGCTGAACGCAGCCGCTGCTGGCAGCACGGGCAATAGCGATGGTCTTGATGACATCGATGATTCGGAACTGATGTAAGGGGGAGGAACTGTCATGGAAAAGAAACTTAGCAAAGGCGATCTCGTATCGATTTTTATCCGTTCGAACTTCCTGCTCGGCTCCTTCAACTTCGAGCGTATGCAGGCAATCGGCTTCTGTGTGTCGCTTATTCCGGCACTCAAGAAGCTCTACAAGGATGATCCAGAGGAGTATAAACGCTCCCTCAAGCGTCATCTCGAATTCTTCAACACCCAGCCGTTCCTGGCTACGCCAATCATGGGGATCATCGCGGCTATGGAGGAGAAAAAGGCCAACGGCGCCGATATTGGTGAGGATACGCTCTCTGGTGTCAAAGTTGGTCTCATCGGACCGCTGGCTGGTGTCGGTGACCCGATTTTCTGGGGAACGCTTCGTCCGGTACTGGCTGCTCTTGGTGCTGGTATCGCTTTGACAGGCAGCCTCGTTGGCCCGTTGATTTTCTTTGTGGCATTCAACGTCATCCGCCTGCTCACCAACTGGTACGGCGTAATGTACGGCTACGATAAAGGTACGGAACTCGTCAATGAAGTCGGTGGCAACCGTATGCGTTATCTCACGGAAGGATCTTCGGTCCTTGGTTTGCTGGTCATGGGCGCTCTCGTAGCCAAATGGACGACGGTCAATATGCCGATGGTTTTGTCTTCCTACACGAACAGTCAGGGGGAACAGGTGGTAACGACGGTCCAGAGCCTGCTCGATTCGCTGATGCCTGGCATTGTACCCTTGCTGATGACGTTCGCTTGCATGTGGCTCCTTAAGAAAGGTGTCAATCCGCTGGTCATTATCCTCGGACTCTTTGCTCTCGGCATCGTGGGCTATGCCATTGGCCTCTTTGCATAAATTATCACATATCCATTATGTACTACATTCCCAACAGAAAGAGCTTCGTTTTTGGGCGAAGCTCTTTTTGTATATGCGATTTGTGATATAATTGGAAACAAATGAAGGAGAAAGGCGGAATAAAATGGACGTGCGGGAGAAGTATTTCTGGGTGCTGGTGGGAGCAATGAGTGTGGGTCTGTTCCTGCTTAGCCTGCTGCATACGACGCAGGGGGATTTGTCCGTACGGCAGAATGAACAGCGGCGGAAACTGGGGGCTGTTTATATGACCTTGAATAATCCCTTTTATGAAGTTGTCGATGAGGAAATCCGCACGGTAGTAGAGAATCATGGCGATGTTTTGATATCCCGGGACCCCGCCCTGTCGGTGGACCGCCAGCGGGAAGAAATCAAAGAATTGATTGCCGATGGGGTCGAGGTGATTTTTATCAATCCCGTCGATTGGCAGCGGATTGAGCCGGCGCTGGAGGAAGCGTATGCTGCCCATGTGCCGGTCATTGCCATCGATACCAGTGTGCAGGATGAAAAATATGTGGCTTGCACGGTCATGTCGGACAACTATATGGCTGGTGTCCAGTGTGCGCAGCATGTCATTGCCAATACCCCTGGCGGCCAGATAGCGCTGCTCAAGCACACCGAGGCCCATTCCTCGGTTGATCGCATCCAAGGGTTCCGAGATACCATAGCCGGTCATCCCGCCTTTTCCATTGTCGATGAGGAGGAGTGCCTGGGCCAGTTGGAAAATGCGATGCCGGCGATGGAGCGGATACTGGCTCGTCATCCGCAGGTATCGATTGTCATGGCGTTAAATGATCCCGCTGCCATGGGGGCACTGGCGGCGCTGCAGAATGCCAATCGTATCGGTACGGTAAAGGTCTATGGTGTCGATGGGGTTCCGGAGACGAAGGAAATGATTTTGCAGGGGCATATGACTGCAACGGCGGAGCAGTCCCCCCGGCAGATTGGCAAACAGGCAGCCGAGCAGGCTTACCGGCTCTTGGCGGGGGAAAGTGTCCCACGCGTCATCCAGCTGCCGACTCAGCTCTTGACCAGGGAGGTCCTGTCGGTTAGTGGCAAGGAGGGGTGGAATTAATGCAACTGGATTTTGACG
This sequence comes from uncultured Selenomonas sp., assembly GCA_945494195.1. GTDB lineage: Bacteria > Bacillota > Negativicutes > Selenomonadales > Selenomonadaceae > Selenomonas_A. Next base: position 3,586 of record CALYVJ010000126.1, read on the forward strand.
TGGCACGGGAACAGGCCCGGATTGCCAGCCTTTACCGCCTGCTCAGCCTTTACAATGGTATCGTGGTTTTCCTGATGGCTGGTTTTATGAGTATTACGCAGGAAAAAATCATCAAGAGCATGTCGGCACGGTCTTTTTTGGAAACTTTGCCGATTGTGCCCATGCCGTCAGGCGAGGGGGTCGCGGTTTCCATGGGGTCCTTCTTGCTGCTGGCAGGACTTGGGCATCTTTACCGGCGGGATACGCTGACTGATATGATGCGCTACTTCGTTTTTCTCGCCGAGATTTCTGCTTGCCTGCTGGTGATGCGCAGTTTGAACCTTGCCTATGACGGTGTGGTATTGTTAGTGGTGGCAGACCTCATGCACCGGTATCAGGGCAAGAACCAGAGCTGGCTCTTGGTGGGCGCTATGCTTGGGTTGTATTTCATCGCGAACTATAACATGGCGGTTTTCCAAGGGCATGTTGCGCCGTTTGATGCCTATGTTTCGTATTACAAGTCTTCGGTACAGGCCATCCTGGTGGCGGTGAAAAACGGTTTTGTGTCGATAAATATCATTTTGTTTGTGTTGTATCTGGTCCTGCTGGTCCAGAGCAAGCACCAGGAGAAGGAGCGCATTGCCAGCTTGAACAAGCAGCTCGGGGATGCCAATAAACGCCTGCGTGCCTACGCGATTGAAGCTGAGCGCATGGCGGAGACCCGTGAGCGCAACCGCTTGGCGCGGGAGATCCACGATACGCTGGGACATGCACTGACGGGAATTGCGGCAGGGCTGGATGCCTGTATCATCTTGGTCGATGCAGCACCAGAGGCCGCTAAAAAACAGCTGGCGAAAATCCGCGAGACGGCGCGGCGCGGGATTACCGATGTGCGGCGCTCCGTGAAGAAACTGCGTCCCGATGATTTGGAGAAGCTGCCCCTCCGGCACGCTATTGCCCGCATGGTGGCAGAATTTGCGGAATCCTCCAATATGAAGATAAAGGTGGTTGCCTTAGGGTGGCCGGACAACCTGCGCGAAGATGAGGAAGAGGTCATCTACCGGGTGGTGCAGGAAGGTATTACCAATGCCAACCAGCATGGTCATGCTACGGAGGCGATTGTTACCATTGGCACGGAACCGGGGCGCAATTACATCATCATTGCCGACAATGGCATCGGCTGCAGCGAAGTCGATCCGGGCTTTGGACTGCGCCATATGAAGGAACGTCTGGGACTTCTCCACGGGCGGCTCCGTTATTGGAGTGACAATGGTTTTACGTTAGAAGCGACGATTCCGGCCGAGAAGAAACAGGAGGATGACAAATGATAAATGTGATGATTGCGGATGATCAGGATCTCATCCGGGAGAGCCTCAAAATCGTCTTAGATCAGAATATAGATATGAAAGTCACCGGTTTGGCGGAAAATGGCCGCCAGCTGATGGAAATGTTAAAGGAACACCAGCCGGATGTCATCCTGATGGATGTCCGTATGCCAGAGATCGATGGCGTTAAAGCAACAAAACTCGTCAAGGAACTTTATCCCCAGGTCAAGATAGTGATCCTGACGACCTTTGATGATGATGAATATGTTTTCAATGCCCTGAAATTCGGGGCCAGCGGCTACTTGCTCAAAGGGGTATCGGTGCCGGACCTTACCAATGCCATCCGCACGGTAGTCCGTGGCGGTGCCATGATTAACCCCGGCGTGGTTGCCAAAGTGGTCAAACTCTTTAATCAAATGGCCCAGAACAATTTGGCGGTGGAAGCTGAGCCGCGCGGCGGGGAAAATCTCACCCGCACGGAACGCAATATTGCCCATCTGGTAGGTCATGGACTGTCCAACAAGGAAATTGCGGAACGGCTCAGCTTGTCGGAGGGAACGGTGCGCAATGGCCTTTCGAATGCGCTGTCCAAGCTGGATCTTCGCGACCGTACCCAGCTGGCGATTTGGGCGGTGCAGACCGGGCTGGCGGCGGCTGAGGTGGATTGCTGATGAAGCGGGATATCAAGCGGCAGCTGGCACTGGTCATGCTGGCAGTCTTTTTGATTGCCAGCGTCTTGATATATCAGCGGCAGGAGCCGGATGTATTGAAGGTGGGCGTCTTTGCGGGCAGCAATTGGGGTGTGCCGGATGGAGATTCTTATGCGGTAATCGATGAGGTAATAAAAACCTTTGAGCAGGAGCATCCAGGAGTCCGGGTAACCTATGTCAGTGGCGTCAAGAAGGAGGACTATTCGGAGTGGCTCGCAGAAAAAATGTTGGCGGGAGAGGCCCCCGATGTGTTCATCGTCCCTGGTGAGGATTTTAATATGTATGCCTCCATGGGGGCTTTGCAGGATTTGACGAATTACGGGGAGCAGGACAAGGATTTCTCCTGGGCGGCTTATTACCCGGCAGCGCTTAACTATGGCCGTTATG
>CALYVJ010000127.1 GCA_945494195.1 uncultured Selenomonas sp.
TTGGTGGTTTGCTGCAGTAGTTAATTCATCTTACTGTTTCTGATTATTTCTTCTCTATTTACGGATTTTCACTTTTTTTGTGTTATTTCTTCTTGACAAAACCAGTTCCACAAAGTAGACTATAAATATGAAATCGGTCTCATAAGAGTGGTTATAACAAAAAGAGCTTTATGTTTTGGGAGGTATCATAATGAAAGACATCCGTTTGGACAGCCCGCTGAATGGTCAGCTGGTGGAACTGAAGGAAGTTAAAGACCCGGCATTTGCAGGCGGGGCTATGGGCCTTGGTGCAGGGGTAGTGAATCCGGATGGCAAAGTGCATTCGCCGGTTGACGGTGAGATTACCGTGCTGTTCGATACAAAGCATGCCATTGGCATCCATTCGGTGGATGGTGCTGACATCTTGATTCACGTCGGGCTTGATACGGTTAAACTGGGTGGTGAGCATTTTGATGCGAAGGTTGCCCAGGGCGATACCGTAAAGAAAGGCCAGCTGCTGTTGGAATTTGATGCTGAGGCAATCAAAAAGGCTGGTTATGATACGACGACGCCGGTGCTCGTGACGAATGCTGCGGAATTTGGCAGTGTGACGATTGCCCTTGGTGATAAGGAAGTCACGTCTTCGGCTGGCGGTGGAGAAGCTGCTGTCAAAGCGACGGAAGACAGCGAATATGCCGATCTCCCGAAAGAAGTCCGGGTAGCAAAGCTCATTGAAAAATACGTTGGAGGCATGGACAACGTCCGCAATGCAGAGCACTGTGCGACGCGCCTGCGTCTTATCATCAATGATAAATCCAAGATTGACGAAAAGGCCATCGAGAATATCGACGGCGTCAAAGGTCAGTTCTTTGCGGCTGCCCAGTACCAGATTATTCTCGGCACGGGTTTTGTCGATAAGGTTTTTGCGGAGTTCGTCAAGGGAACGACCTTCAGTGGTGTCAGCAATAAGGAAGAAGCCTATGCACAGATGACGCCAATCCAGAAGATTTCGCGCACGTTCGGCGATGTCTTCGTTCCCATCATCCCAGTCCTCGTGGCAACGGGTCTGTTCATGGGTCTGCGCGGGGCGGCTCAGAGCCTGGGCGTGCAGTTCAGCCCGAATGTGCTGCTGCTGTCGCAAATCCTCACGGATACGGCCTTCATTTTCCTGCCGGCACTGGTCTGCTGGTCGACGATGAAGCGCTTTGGCGGCACGCCAGTAATCGGTCTTGTCCTCGGTCTCATGCTGGTCGGTCCGCAGCTCCCGAATGCCTGGGCAGTTGCTGGTGGCGATGTCAAGCCGATTCCTATGGATATCTTTGGTATGACGATTGGTATCGTTGGTTATCAGGGGTCGGTACTGCCGGCATTGGTTCTCGGTATCTTTGCCGCTAAGCTCCAGAAGGCACTCAAATCCTTCGTGCCGGATATCATTGACCTTATCGTCACGCCGTTCCTTACCTTGCTCGTTTCGATGATTCTCGGCATTCTGATTGTCGGCCCCATCATGCATTCGCTGGAGACGACCATCTTTGGTGCTGTTTCGGCCTTCCTGCAGATGCCGATGGGCATTGGCGGGTTCATCGTCGGCGGCCTGCAGCAGGTCATCGTCGTATTCGGTGTTCATCATGTATTCAATGCGCTGGAAGTCCAGCTGCTCGCTACGACTGGTGCTGACCCGTTCAACGCCATCATCACGGGTGCTATCGTCGCTCAGGGCGGTGCCGCTGTGGCGGTTGCGCTCAAAACGAAGGACAAGAAAAAACGCACCCTCTACATTTCCTCGGCTGTTCCAGCCTTCCTGGGCATCACGGAGCCGGCAATCTTCGGTATCAACCTGCGCTTCATGAAGCCGTTCCTCTATGCTTTGGTTGGCGGTGCCTTTGCTGGCGGTGTGGCCAGCTTCATGCACCTCGCTGGTACGGGCATGGGGATCACGGTTTTGCCGGGGACGCTCTTGTATCTTGACCATCTGCTTGAATATATCCTCGTAAATGCCATTGGCTTTGGCATTGCCTTCGGCCTGACCTTTACGCTGTTCACACCGGAAGAATAAAGAAGTAAGTGCAAAGGCCTTCCCCGTATGGGGAAGGCTTTCCGTGTCGGAAAAGGGAGATTCGTTATGGAGAATTTCGATAAAAAAACTATCGATGCCAAGCTGGCACAGGGATTCCCCTTTGAGCACCGCTGGCATAACCGCTTCCATCTGGAAATGCCATTTGGTCTTATCAACGACCCGAATGGCCTGACCTATCACAAGGAAGCCTATCATATCTTTTACCAGTGGAATCCGCTGGGCTGCGAGCATAAGAATAAATGCTGGGCCCATGTAAAGACCCGTGATTTCATTCATTACACGCTGCCGGAACTTTCCCTGTGGCCGGATGACGTTCACGATAAGGACGGCTGTTATTCTGGATGCGGTGTTTCGGAGGCGGGAGAGTTGCGGGTGCTCTATACTTGCAACAGCAAGGAGGATGGCGTCCGTATTCCGGCGCAGCGGTTCGGTACGCTGCAGGCTGATGGCAGTGTGCGCAAGGACGAAATCATCATTCCTGACCATCCGGAGAAAATCACCGGGCATTTTCGTGATCCATTCCTGTTCACCCGGCATGGCCGCCGTTATCTCATAATCGGTGCCCAGCGGGAAGAAGAGGAAAAAGGCACGGCTCTCATCTATGAAGAAGTGGCCGGCCAGTGGAAAAATCTCGGGGAGATACATACGCGCCTGGGGGATTTCGGCTACATGTGGGAATGTCCGAATCTCTTGCAGTTCGGCAGCTATGATGTAATGATTTTCTGCCCACAGGGGCTTCCGGCCCGGGCGTATGACCGCCAGAACATTTATCAGGCGGGATATATCGCCGGTCATCTGTCCCTGGACAGCATGGATATGATGCAGCATACGAAATTCCAGGAACTGGACCGCGGCTTCGATTTTTATGCTCCGCAGGTGGTTGAACACGAGGGGCGCCATCTGTTGCTGGGCTGGATGGGGATGCCGGATAAGGATGGGGAATATCCCACGAAAGAACATGGCTGGATGTACAGCCTGACCATGCCACGGGAGCTGCGGCTCCGCCAGGGGCATATCTACTCGCGGCCAGCCCGGGAACTGCGGGATCTGCGGGTGAAGGAGTCGGCGATAGAAATGGAGGATTCCATGGTATCGTCGCTGCGCCAGCCGCTCTTTGAAGGCTCGGAAATCCTGCTGGAGCTGGTGCTGGGGGAGGCGAAAAACGTATCGTGTGTCCTGCATTATGGCTTGGAAAAGCTGGTGTTCAGTTATGACCGGGAGCAGCAGATGATGACGATTGACCGCGATGGCATGAAGAACGGCGGCCGGGGAAAGCGGGTTTTCAAGCTGTTTGTTGATCAGAAGCTTTCGCTGCAGTTGTTTGTTGACAAGGCGGCTGTGGAGGCGTTCTTCCAGCATGGCGAGGAAGTGGCCAGCCTGTTGGTATTCCCTGAGAAAAATATCCAGCCGGAGCTGGAGGTCCGAAGCGATATTCCCATAAAGTCGATGATGGGAACGATCTGGGAATTGGATTCGTATAAATATCAGTTGAATTCGTGACAATATATGAATAAGCCCCTGAAACCATTTGGTTTCAGGGGCTTATTCATGTCAGAAAACCGGCCAAAACCGGATTTCAAAGGGGATTAGTTGTTTACTGCACGTTCCTCCGTTGAGGTCGCTAATGGAATCCGACGGATTCGCTCAAAGGGGATTGAATCAAACGAATATCGGATATCAAGATACGAGTTAGAACAGGTAAACACGATTTTCTTAAGGGGGAACCTCGTTGTTTTTTTGATCTGTTTTATATAAAACTGCGCATCTTCCGCAGAAAACGGGCCTTTAGCGATGATAACGCGGACGTTATCAATGAACATGGGGAAACACCTCCAACAATACATCCGTGCAACTGTCAGGTCTGGGTAGGACCCTGCAGGGGGAGCCTGCATGACAGCATCTATGGTTGTTAGCGATGGAATGGATAGGATAGGGACTATCCTTCAACAACATAATTAGCATTATACTATGGAGTTTTTTGTTTGTGAAGCGGCGTATGATACGCATTACCCGAAAAGTTTGGCATTTTGTGGAATTATTCCTATTCTAGACTGTCCACAAACGAAAAAACGCCGTTTTCTGACAGATTACGGCATTTTTCGTGTATACAAAAGACAATTTTGCTTAAGCACAGGTCCAAAATATGAGGACATTAGATGAAATACATGAGGCTGTCAGCATCTTTTTGCGCATCAAGGGCTGTCAGTATATCGTCCAGACGGACATTGGACAGTGTCTCTTTGATATTGTCATCCAGCGGCATAAAGACCTTGGCGGTAAGAGCTCGGTTAAGCTCCGGCATTTTATCTGCAGCAGGGGCTGCTTTTTCCATTAGGGACAATTCAATAGAAGAAAGAATATCATAGGCACTGATGGCGCGCGGTTCACGAGCCAGCTGATAGCCACCTTGAGAACCCTTGATGGAATGGACAAGATTGGCGCGTTTCAGCAAGGAGAATACCTGCTCTAAATAAATTTTTGAGATGCCGAGTTTTTCCGAAATACTGATGATGGTAATAGGGGAGCCTGAAGTGTAATTGCGAGCTAAATAAGTCATAGCTGCGAGTCCATAGCGTCCTTTAGCAGAAATCTTCATATAATATACCTCGTTTCCGAAAATGCTCAGTGGCTATACATACATAGATGATATGTTATGCTTGTATAGTATATGATAGTGAAAAAGCAGGAAAAAGTCAAGGCAGAAACATTGACAAAAAACAGAAACTATGTTAATATGTAAACATATTAATCATATATGTTTTTTACCAAAGAAGTTAATCTTATGAAGTGGAGGCGTTTTCTGATGGGAAATATTTACAATAGTGTAACAGAGTTGATTGGCGGCACGCCGCTGCTTAAAGCCAATAACTTTATCAAAGCGAATGATTTGAAAGCCAACCTTTTGGTGAAGCTGGAGTATTTCAATCCGGCAGGATCGGTCAAGGACCGCATTGCCAAGGCAATGATCGAACAGGCGGAAAAGGACGGTAAGCTCACGAAGGATTCGGTTATCATAGAGCCGACTTCCGGCAACACGGGAATTGGTTTGGCAAGTGTGGCCGCTGCCCGTGGGTATAAGGCTATCCTTACGATGCCGGAAACCATGAGTGTGGAACGGCGCAATCTCTTGAAGGCTTATGGTGCCCAGATTGTCCTGACGGATGGTTCCAAAGGCATGAAGGGGGCCATTGACAAGGCTGAGGAACTGGCAAAGACGACGCCTCATTCCTTTATCCCCGCGCAGTTCACGAACCAGGCTAATCCAGCTGCCCATGAGGCAACTACTGGTCCGGAAATCTGGAATGATGCCGATGGCAAGGTGGATGCCTTTGTGGCTGGTGTTGGTACGGGTGGTACGCTGACGGGCGTAGCCCGCTATCTGAAGAAGCAGAAACAGGATATCCATATTGTGGCCGTGGAGCCGGCTACGAGCCCGGTTTTGTCGAAGGGGCAGGCTGGTCCCCATAAGATTCAGGGCATCGGCGCTGGTTTTGTGCCGGATACGCTGGATACGAAAGTTTATGATGAGGTCATCGCTATTGCCAATGAGGACTCCTTCCAGTATGGTCGCCAGTTCTCGCACAGTGAGGGCATTTTGGTAGGCATTTCCTCGGGAGCGGCGCTGGCAGCTGCCGTGCAGCTGGCAAAACGTCCGGAATATGAGGGGAAGAATATCGTCGTGCTGCTGCCAGATACGGGTGACCGTTATCTTTCCACAGAGTTGTTCGCCGAATAAAATAAAGAGTAGAGGTCCGCTGCCAGATAGATTACGGCAGCGGATTTTTGTCGTTAAATTCCCATTTGTCGAGTAGTTCGTAAGGTCGTGTTCGCGGCAAATCGCCGGCGGCGGGGGATACAGTACCAACGCTTCACCGGTGACAACCCGCTACAAGAAATTTTTGCCTTTTAATTAAGAGTTGGA
>CALYVJ010000128.1 GCA_945494195.1 uncultured Selenomonas sp.
ATAGGGATACAATTTTAATCGAAAGTGTGTTATACTATGCTTGTCGATAGGAAATAAACCGGATATCCCACCGGTTGCATCGGAACCTATCGGTCTCTTCTCTGGGAACTTATCCCAGTTTCCAGTATCCCATTTCCTTACATCTTTTTAGACAGGACTGGAGTCAGTGGAGTGACTCCGGTTCTTCGTTTTTATGAGTAAGCCCTGGACTTGGTCCAGGGCTTTTAGCGTGGAGAAATTCAGAGAAAGAAAGGAAGAAGGCCTTTTTATCGCGAATACATGCATAGATGATTTTGGAGGAAGGGGATTGTTATGAGAAAGGTACTGTCTGTTTGGCTTGTCCTGCTGATAGTGCTGGCTGTATTCATGCCAGGACGGGGACTGGCAGAGGATGAATTACAGCGTAGGGTCCGCGTGGGCTGGTTTGACTCAACATTCAATAGCATCGATGCTTATGGCCGGCGTACGGGCTATGCTTATGAGTATCAGCGCAAGATTGCGGCGTATACTGGCTGGCAGTATGAATATGTGGAAGGCCGCTGGGTGGATTTGTACGTGGATCATGCGGATCCGGTGGCGAGGATTGGAGCGTCGGATTACTGGTTATGGAATAATCCGCGTGGAGTATCCGGACAATATGCTGCCGTTTTGTGCGCAGGGATCCCTTTGATGGACAGGTCAAGGGCCTTTTGCAGGATTATATCCAAAAGGCGGTAGGCGGGATGAAAAATTCTATCATTCGTTTTGAAGCGGTAGCATATCCTACGTTGAATGATGCCATGCAGGCTTTACAGGCTGGGCGGATAGATTGCGTATTTCCTGCGGAGTTCAGCGCTTATGAGGCGGAACAGCAGCAGGTCCTCGTAACTACGCCGCTGGTGGATGCGATGATCATGGCAATTATACGCGGCCTGAGAACAGTGCAGATTTTTCGGCTGATGCACCGCTGCGCTGTGCGGTAGTAAGCGATAATTCGGCAATTGAAAGACAGATTAAGGATAAATTTCCTCAATGGGAATTCGTGTACTTTTCCTCCGTGGAGGATTGCTTGAATGGAGTAGCACGGGGGCAGGCTGATTGCTGGGTTATGAACAATTATCGGGCAGGAAATCTGCATGCGTTGTTGGATGAATATCAGCTGACGGCAGTGCCGACAAATAAAAACATTGGTATGGCTTTTGCTCTGCGGCCGGAGAATATCCAGCTGTATGCGATTTTGGAACGTCTCAATCAGGGGATGTCGAGTGCAGAAGTCAATGACTCGCTGACTCGAAATACCGATGCGGGGCATAAGATTTCCCTGCGGGATTTTGTCAAGGCGAATTTGGGGCTGGCATTTCTGTTGATTGTGTTGGTGTTATCGGTTTTTCAGACCTTTTACATCAGAATTTCGATGATAAGGAACGGGCGCGGGATTATATCCATAAGATCCAGCAGGCGAATGATTTTTTGTTGTCGCTAGTCAACAATGTGCTGGAAATGGCGCGGATTGAAAGTGGCAAGATGACCGTGGATACCAAACCCTTCGATGCGGGCAAACTATATGTGGCGATTCATGAAGTGTTACAGAAATAAATAGCAAAAAATCACCGTCGTGCTTATTGGGCCGACGGTGATTTTGGGTTCGAAGCAACTCTTTGCCGCTGCTAGGATTAGTGCCAACACTATGCGGGAGATGTTTTCTTAAATATAATATTCCGTTTTATCCGCTGGCTTTAAGGAGAACTCGGCAAAAACGTGGTCGCGGATGCGCAGGAAGTCTGGGCTCGTGCGGTCGCGCTGGCCGTGTAGGTCCACGGGGATGATGGTCTTGATGCGGCCGGGATTCGGCGTCATGATGACGATGCGGTCGGCTAGGACCACGGCTTCGTCGATGTCGTGGGTCACGAAGATAATGGTCTTGTGTTGCCTGCGGTTGATGGCGGAGATTTCATCCTGCAGTTTCATGCGCGTCAAGGCATCAAGGGCGGCAAACGGTTCGTCCATGAAGATGATTTCGGGATCGACCGCTAACGCGCGGGCGATGGCCACGCGCTGCTGCATGCCGCCGGATAGCTCGGCTGGATGGTTCTGGGCAAAATCCTTGAGCCCGACGAGGTCCAAATAGCGGTTGGCGATTTCCTGGCGTTTTTCGGCTGGTACGGAAAGGCTCTCCAGGCCCAGCTCCACATTCTTTTCGACGGTGCGCCAGGGCAGCAGGCCGTAGTTCTGGAAGATTGTCACATGCTTGACCGATGGCTTCGTCACCGGGGTGCCGTCGATGGTGATGGAGCCTTCTGAAACCTTGTCAAAGCCCGCCAGAATGTTTAGGAGCGTGCTTTTGCCGCAGCCGGAGGGGCCCAGCAGGCAGAGGAACTCCCCGCGGTCGATCTTGAGATTTACCTGGTCCAGGGCGCGGAATGCTTGCTTCTTTTTCTGATAGATCCGCGATACGTTTTGGATGTCGATATAGCTCATGCGTTGCTCCTTTCCGGGATGCCCCAACGGCGGTAGATGCGTTTTTCTAGCCAAGTGATGCTGCTGTCCAGCAGGAGGCCCAGCACACCAATGGTGATGATGGCTGTCATCAGGAGGTCGGCCCGCAGGTTGTTGCGGGCATCGATGATGAGGAAGCCAAGGCCCGACTGGGTGCCCACCATTTCGCCGGCGACGAGGAAGACCCAGGCGGTGCCCAGGGCCAGATGCAGACCTGTGGCAATGCGGGGGAAGATGGCGGGAAAGATGATTTTCGTCAGGATTTGGGGCTGGCCGATGCCAAAGTTCTGGGCAACCTTCAGGTAAACGGGCTCAATGCCTGCAACGGCGGCTACGGTTGAGAGCAGCACGGGGAAAAAGGCCGCCAGGAAGATGATGACCAGCGATGGCATATCGCCGATGCCAAAGACGAGCACGATGAAGGGCAGCCAGGCAACGGGGGATATGGGGCGCAGCACCTGGGCGATGGGATTGAGGAAGGCCCAGATGGTTTGATACCAGCCGAGGATCAGGCCCAGGGCCATGGCCAGCACCACTGAGGTGGTGTAGCCCAGCAGAAAACGGTAGAGGCTCGTGCCGACGTCCTTCAGCAATACGCCGTCGGCGAGGATTTCGGCAAAACCATGTACCGTTTGAGCGGGGGTGGGGAAGAGGGCTTCGTTCCAGCCGCCCAGCCAGGCGATGGACTGCCAGCTGATGAGTACCAGTAGCAGAGCTCCGCTGAGATGGATTGCAGGTTTCATAGAGTCACAGCCTTTCGGGATAACAGATTCATTCGTACAAACGGGAATCGACAAACTCATCGTAGCCCGGCGCCTTGGTCAGCAGGTGGCTGGCCTCCATGCGGGTGATAAGCTTCTCATAGGAGGCGCGTGGGATGGAAAGGTTGTCGTAGGAAATCCACTGGAGGGAGAGGTTAAGGATCTTATCCTTGGCTTTGAGGTATTTCAGCGCAATGGTCTTCTGCGCCTCGGGATGCCCGGTAAGATAGCTGCCTGCTTGCTTGTACTGCTGGACAAACTGGCGGGCCAGCTCGTGGTTGGCCGCTAAGAAATCCCCATTGAAGACCAAAAGGCAGCAGATGCTGTCGGGCCAGAGCTCCTGCGCTGGGAGGAGCTCGTGGCCATTGCCCAGCACCACGGATTTGGCGCCGAAGGGCTCAGCCACGCAGTAGCCAGCAATCTGTTTGGTCGCAAGGGCGGCGGGCATCTCTGGCGGCGACATCTCGACGACGGTCAGATCCGTTTCGGTCAGGCCATTCCTTTTGAGCAGCTGGTCCAGCAGCAGTTTATGGGAGGACTGCTTGTGGGGGATGGCAAAGACCTTGTCCTTGAGGTCAGCAGGCGTTTCGATGTCGTTGCTGACGATTATGGCGTTGCCGTCGCGATGACCAAGGGCGGCGGCCTTCACGTCGATGCCCTGTTCTTTGGCCTTGACGGCCAGCTCTGCCAGTACCGAGGCGCCGTCGACTTTGCCCGTGTTCAAGGCATCCATGAGCTCGGGCCAGGAGCCGTATTTGATGAGTTCAATCTTTACGGGGCCGCCGGCGGTTTCCAGCTCCTTGGCGGCAAATAAGGGCAGGGCGTGGGTTATGGGCAGGTAAGCGATGCGGATGGTCCTGGTGCCGTTGCTCTCGGCCCGGGGCGTGGCAGGTGCTTCGCCACAGCCGGCCGCTAAAAGGAGCGTCAGCAGCATAGTCAGGAGGAAGAGGATTCGTTTCATAGGCAGTCTCCTTTGGATGATGGCTTAGTTCCAGCCGAGTTTTCTGCGCTGGGCTTCGATGTCGGCGACAATCTGGGCGGCCAGTGCTTTCGGGTCGGTATTGACGTTCATGACGGCGCCGAGGGTGGCCTTCGTATCGTGTTTCAGGAAGCGCTCCACGTTGGACGATCCTTGGACGGGGGGCTCCACGCAGTGATAGGAGTCGATGCCGAAGAGACGGAAGGCCAGCGAGGCGTCAAGGCCCTTTTCGTTGGACCACTCGGGGCTGGCAAAGGCATAGGGCATGTCCTTGATGGCCTTTTGGCTGGCGGCAGCAATGCCACCGAATACCGTCGAGGCGCGGGTGTTGTCGATGCACTCGCCCATATGCCAGACCGGCGGCAGTTCGTGGATGGTCAGAAACTCCTGCAGGGACTTGCCGGCTTTTGCGGCGCCAGCCTTGCTGCAGAAGCCGAGCTTCAGCAGCGGGAAGGAGGCGCAGCCGTTGGTGAAAATCAAGATATTGTTTTTCAGCAGCTCCTCGGCCACATCGACGGTGGCTTTTTCGTAGACCACCCGGGGATTGCTGCAGCCGACCATATTGACGATGCCGCGTATGGTGCCCTCCTCGAGGGCTCGGGACAGGGCATGATAACCGGGGAACTGCTCGGCTATGTTCTCGGCGGTGAAGCCAACATCCGCCGTGACCTCGTAGGCGGGGATGAATACCGGCACATCCCGGCGGGCGGCAAAGCTCTCGATGGCCCGGGTGACAATCTGGCGGGCGAGCTTTTCGGTGTCGCCGATGTTGGCATGATGGTGGTCGTAGGCATAGTGCTCAGCCCCTGGCAGCCGCGCCGAATCACTGGTGGTCACCACCGTAGTCTTGAAGCACTTGGCCACGTCCATGATGGAGGGGAAGACATCCTGTACATCGGCAACCCAGAGGTCAAGGGCACCGGTGCCAAGTACGAGCTCGGCGCCGACGGCATTGGAGAGGGGGATGACCCCCTCGTAGCGGTACATGGCCGATAGGCAGGAGCAGCAGATGCCGTAGAACTGGATGCCTTTGGCGCCGTGCTTTTTGGCCAGCTCGATGAATTCCTGCGTGTGGCCGATGCGCACGATCTCGCTGACCAATGTCGGCAGGTGGCCGTGGACGGCGATGTTGACATAGCCTTTTTTGAGGGCGCCGATGTTGACTTTAGAGGTGGCCCGATGGCCCGTGCCAAACATGGCATCGGTGCCGATGTTGGAGGCGACGACCCCTGTAAAGCAGAAGGCCAGGCCGCAGCGCAGGAATTGCTTCATGATGCTCTGCCGGTCGCCGTCGGTGCCGACGCCCGTGCGATGATAGGCATCAAAGACTTCGTTGTAGGCGCTGATGGGCAGGATATCCAGCTCCTGCCAGACCTTCTGCCGCTCCGCCGGAGCCAGAGCCTTGATGGTCTCGTAGTCATCGGGCACTGCCCGGGAGAGGTCGGCCAGCAGCACATCGGCGAGCTTGCCCGCAAGGCGATGGGCGCTTTGGCCGCGGGTTTCGATGCCGAAGGTCTTGCAAACCGCGCGCAGCTTCTTTTCCCCCAGCAGGGGCAGATTGAGTTTTCCTTCGGCAATGAATTTCAGCGACAGCAGGATTTCCCGCGCGTGGACGCCATGCTGGGCCACACCAGCGGCAGCACTGCGCAAGAGGTTGCGGGCGACGATGAGGTCGGCATCGGCACCGCAGACGCCCCGCGGGCTCTTCGGCGTGATCTTGCAGGGGCCCATGTTGCAGGTCT
>CALYVJ010000129.1 GCA_945494195.1 uncultured Selenomonas sp.
TGGACGGCGCCTGGCCTACTTTGTAATCAGCCATGCCGACTCGGATAAGCTCTGCCATTTTACTCAACTCCCACCGCGTCAATAATCGTATTCAGAGACCCCGGATTCGGAACCAAAAAGAACTGACCATTGATTCCATCATCTTCTGAAAGGAATTCCGTCTCGATGACCAAAGCCTGATCACCCATCTGCCCCAGCTGAGCCAAAACAACATTTAAGATTGCGCCAGCCATGTCCATCGCCAAGGCCGGAATAGACGGCAGCATCGTAATCTTTGTGAACGTGAAAAATGCATTCAGGTAAGCGCCAGATAATATGTTGCCGATTTCCATGAGGGCAGACTCATCCATAAAATCAAGACTCGTCGTAGAACCATGCGGTTTCCCCATAAGCGTGTCAACCAGATAGAAAGCACTTTTCTGCGGGAGCAAGAACAAGATATTGCTCGGTGCTTTACCATATACACGCAAAAAGATACCAACAACTACAGCATCCGGTCCACCAACCAAATCCGGTACAGCTTCCAACGGAACCAATGCCACCTTCGGCACATTCATGTCAATCCGGCGGTTGATTACCTGCGACAGAGCCGTGGCTGAGTTGCCGGCACCAACATTGCCGATTTCCCGCAGAGCATCAAGCTGGTTCGCGGAAAGATTCAATTCATCTGTCATAGTTGGACTCCTCTTTTTACAGGAACGGGACGTGCCGAGGCACGCCCTATTCCCCAGATATACTCAAATTATTTGCCATCACCAACATTGCCGATAATCTCTTCAAGATTCAGCATGATGATCAACCGGCCATCTACATTGCCAATCCCACTTAGGAACCGGGATCCGCTCTTATCATTGATTGCCTTTTTCGTATCCACCGGCTTGCTATCAATGGTCAGAACTTCTGTTACCGCATCGACTAACATCCCGACATGGAGGTCGTCGATATTCACGGTTACGATTCGCGTATCATCCGTATACGGAGTCTCAGCCAAACCAAGACGTTTCTTCAAATCAATGACCGGCAGCACGGAGCCGCGGAGATTGATAACTCCCTTGATGAAGTCAGCGGAAAAAGGAACACGCGTAATATCCGTGAGATTGCGAATCTCCTGGACATTCAGGATGCTTACACCATACTCCTCGTCGCGAAGTTTGAAGGCTACTACCTGTCTGCCTTCATCCATCTCGTTCATATTCTCTTCATTTGCCATCTCAGCTACCTCCTCTTACTGCTGCATCATCGTAGCGACATCCAGGATCAAGGCCACACGGCCATCGCCGAGAACCGTCGCACCGGAGAACATCTTGAGACCTGCAAACAGGTTGCCAAGCGTCTTGATAACGATTTCCTGCTGTCCAATCAGATTGTCAACCACAATACCTGCTTTGGCCTCACCGGCATGGACAACAACAACAAAGATTTCATCCGAATCCTTGACGTGCGGTACCTGCAGCGTCTCTTCCATGCGAATGATTGGGATGATTTCACCACGCAGGACAATAACTTCCTTATTCCTTACCGTCTTGATATCCTCTGGCTGAATGTTAATAGTACTATCAATCGAGCCAAGCGGAATCGCATACATCTCTTCCTGTACTTTAACCAGCATTGCCTGAATAATAGCCAGCGTCAACGGCAGCTTGATCTTAAACACCGAGCCCTCGTCGACCTTTGTCTCAACGTCAACATGCCCCGAAAGCGACTCAATCTTGCTGCGGACGACGTCCATACCTACACCACGGCCGGAAATATCCGTGATCTGCTCTGCCGTTGAGAAGCCCGGCAGGAAAATCAGGCGAACAGCATCTGCGTCATCGAGTTTATCCGCCTCTTCCTGGGTAATCATGCCCTTCTCAACTGCTTTTTTGCGAATCTTTTCCGCCGGAATACCTGCACCATCATCGGTAACCATGATAACCACATTGTTACCTTCATGACGGGCAATAAGTCCAACCTCACCAGTACGAGGTTTGCCTTTTGCTTCACGATCGTCCGGGTGCTCAACACCATGATCCAAGGAATTGCGCAGCAGATGCATGATCGGGTCGCCGATTTCATCGATAACCGTACGGTCGAGCTCTGTTTCCTCACCTTCGATGGTAAGGTTGATTTCTTTATTGAGCTCCTTCGAAACATCGCGTACCATGCGCGGGAAACGGTTAAAGACTGCACTTACCGGCACCATGCGGACCTTCATGACGATATTCTGCAAATCAGTCGTTACACGATCCATCTGTTCCAGGGTTTCCGTAAGTTCAGCTAAACGATGGGTCTGACCAATCTGTTCCAAACGAACTTTATTGATAACCAGCTCACCCATGAGGTTCATCAACGTATCAAGTTTATCAATATCAACGCGGACCGACTGGCTCTGATGTGCCTTTTTCGGAGCGGCGGGCTTAGCCGGCGCCTTCTTGGCAGCTGGTGCTTTTGCTGGTGCTGGTGCAGCAGCAGCCGCCGGTGCAGCTTTCTTCTCCTCAGCTGCCGGTTTTGTCGCAGCCGGTACATCTGGATCGACGAGCTCAACAACGAGCTTGTCAATTTCTGAAATGCTGCTCAAAGCTTCCTCCACAGCCTTGGTATCAGAAGACGTTACCACCAGGACATCAAAGGAATGATCAAATTTCTCCTGTTCCAAAGCTTCAGCAGGCGGAACGGATTTAATCACATCACCGAGCTCGTCGAGAGCATTCATGACCATATAGGAACGAGCCGATTTCAACAGGCAGGTCTCAGACAGCGTAACCTGTACATGGACCCCCAGGAGACCGCCTTCCTTAGCCTGGCGAAGTACATCACGATCTAAATCGGAAAGCTCAATTCCCGCAGCCGGTGCTGCAGCCGTATTTTCAACGGCAGCGGATGCTGCCGGTGCAGCTGCTGGTGCCGGCTCACCTTTGGAAATCGCACTGAGTTTTGCCACCAAATCCGAGACATCAACAACATCTTCCGATTCACCATCAGCAACGCTGTTGATCATCTGTTCCAGGGAATCCAAACATTTGAACAACGTATCGATGATATCTTCATCCAGTTTCAACTGCTCTTTGCGAATCAGGTCAAGAACATCTTCCATCTCATGCGTAAGCTCGGCAATCTTATTGTATCCCATAGTTGCCGACATACCTTTCAGCGTATGCGCATTACGGAAAATATCATTAACTACTGATACATCCTCTGAATTTTCTTCCAAGCTCAGTAAGCCTTCATTCAAAGACTGTAAATGTTCATGTGATTCATCCAAAAACATTTCCATATACTGATTTGTTTCCATTTGTATTCCCCCTATATCCTTTCTATCTCTTTACAGCCTCAACGATTGCCCCAGCAATATCCTGAAGCGGCCGAACTTCATCAGCCAGGCCTGCATCCACTACCGCCTTGGGCATACCATAGACCACACAGGTGGATTCGTCCTGCGCGATACTGTATCCTCCTGAAGCTTTGATTTTCTTCATTCCTTCACAGCCATCGGACCCCATACCTGTCATGATGACAGCTATCAGCTTACGGCCTAATGATGCTACCGAATCGTACATTACATTTACTGCCGGGCGATGATTTCCCACACGCGCTTCCTGACTTAACTTGATTCTGCGTATTCCGCCATCGCCCTTGACCCGCAAATGAAAATCTCCCGGTGCAATATATACATGACCTGACCGGATTTCTTCGCCATCCTCAGCTTCCTTAACGGAAATCTGCGCAATCGAGTTCAACCGATCAGCCAATGCCTTGGTAAATCCAGCCGGCATATGCTGTACAATCACCACGCCACAGGGAAGATTTCCCGGCAGACGGGTGATTACATTCTGGAGTGCTTGCGGACCGCCTGTAGACGTACCAATCACTACCAATTTATCTGAGCGCCCAAAACTTCCTGCCACAATCGGAGATGGTCTCCCAATGGAAGCTGGTACACTGCTCCGGCTTTGTAAAAGTGGATTATTTCTCTTAGTGCCAAAAACAGGCTTCGGCGCTATTGGTTCAGGGGCTGTGACAGTCCCTAGCTTCATTCCCTGTCGCCGTGGCATCTCTACCCGTTTCATAACCGGTACTGCGGAATGGCCCGCCGACTCATCTGCCTTTTTCGTAACAAAACTCATCTTCTGCACATGCGCCTTGGCTGCCGCACGGCATTTTTGCAAGAGTTCCTGCTCGATGCTGTCGATTCGCGAAATCGAACCGCCAACTTTGCTGATAAAGTCGACAGCCCCCAGTCCCAAAGCCCGGACTGTTGCATTAGTTCCCTTCTGCGTCAAACTGCTAAGCATAACCACAGGGATGGGGCACTCGTCCATGATGATTGCCAAAGCCTCCAGCCCATCCATTACCGGCATATTGACATCCAATGTCAATAAATCTGGTTTCAGCTGCTTTACCTTGCTGACTGCCTCCTTGCCATTCATTGCGGTTCCCAACACTTCAAAATCCGGCTGCTTGCGAAACAGATCGGATAAGACTTGGCGCATGAACGCTGAATCATCAGCAACTAAGACACGAATCATTCTGATCACCCCATTTAGTGGTTCATCATTCGTCATCCTTTTTGATGCCCTTCGCTATGGTTTTCCGCTGAACATCAAACAAATAGTGCACAAGTTTGTTACTCACCGCACGCGAAAGATGCTGGAACGATGCACCAATATGATAAACTGTCGTACCATCCTCACGGGAAATCGGCGTGCAACGGGCTACTAAACTTATCTGCTCGACGGGACCGACACCGGGAATGTTCTCCAGTGATAAAGCAACCTTTGTCCCAGGCTTAACCTCGTGGTCCCACGCAAAACAAATGCCATTACCACTAAGATCGACAATCCTTGCTGACTCTGGCGGCTTAATCGTACCATCTGCATCAATAAGCCGTACCCCGACCAAAAGATTTACCTTCACCCGGACAAATTCACGATTCTGATGGCGCTCCACCTGTTCCGGCCAGGAAATATGCCATACGGGAATCCGCGCATCCATGCGATCTTTCTTATGGAAAGTAGTAAAAAAGCGATACCGGCACTGCCGCCCTACCGCCAATGCATAAAGCTTCTCGCCGGTCCTGGGAATAATCGGCACACGTTTGATGCTCATGGGCATTGCCACGATAAGTTCATCTTCCGTTATTTCTTCGATTCGGCTTGCATAGCGTTCCTCACTGTCTTCGACAAAAAACTCTACGCGCTGGCCAATCGTTAAGACTTCCCTTGCTTTTATTAATTCGCCCGCCATAGTAAAGTTCCTCCATGTTTAACGCGAAAAATCAAAAATTTGTCGCAAAAATCCCTTCCAGCCTCTTTTTACCTTCATCCTGCTTCCATAAAGCACACTATTCGCCATCGCTTGAATACAACGTGCAGCAACGCTGCCCGGCTGTGCTGCCAGAAATGGGGTTTGCCGTCTGACGGAGCGCATCACTGCTGCATCTTCAAAAATATACCCCAAGCAATCAATCGGCATATTTAAAAACCTTTCGGATGTCTGCTGCAGTTTGGCCACAACCTCGCGGCTTTCCGCCTCGTTGTAAACACGATTTACTACCAATCGGAGATTTTGCTGGGTGGCATACATGCTATATGCCTTCATAACGGCATAGGCATCTGTCAATGCCGTTGGTTCTGGCGTCGTAACCAGCAAGACCTCATCAGCAGCCAATATAAAGTCCATAACATTCTTGCCAAGACCAGCGCCAGTGTCAATCAATATAATATCAGCCAGCTGGCCGCATCGGGAAAGTTTCTGCATCAGCCGCTGGCGTTCTTCATAGGTAAAGTCCGCCGCTTTCTCTATCCCCGAACCGCCGGATATATAGTTGACACCATACGGACCATACATCAAGACATCCTCAAGCTCCGTACCATCTTCGAGCAGATTCAGCAAATGTTTTTTCGATCGGCTTCCTAGAATGACATCTACATTTGCCATTCCCAAAT
>CALYVJ010000130.1 GCA_945494195.1 uncultured Selenomonas sp.
TTTCATCATATGTTTGATCATTTCCTCCGGCGGAACTTCCTTGAGCACCTCACCGGTCTTCCTGTCCAACATTTTGACAGACATCGTATTGACTTCCTTATGATACTGGAATTCGAGATCTGCCTCAATGCGGCGCATCAAATCATTGAGTTCCTTTGTCATATAGCTGACAGAGGACTCATCCATCTTCTGCTCGTCTTCTTTTTGTTGTTCCTGATTCTTAGCATCCTGAGCATTTTCGCTCTGATTTACCTGTTCTTTAACAGCTGCCATATCAGAGGCCTTAGCTGTTGCTACCTCGGCATTCTCTTTTTTCGTGTTGACAGCAGTGTTATCGGCACTAGCTTTTTCCGCAGCACCTACAACAATAGCAGAAGCCACCACATCCTGAACTTTACCTATCATTGTTATCCCTCCGTAGAATTATTTAAGTTTTCCATAACCTTAATAATTATTTATTGGGCAAAGCAGCACTGAGATCCAAATCCTGCGGAGCCGGAGCTGCGGCCTTTTGATTTTCCTCCTGAATTGCCCGATAGATTTCGCCACGATAAATCTTGACTTCACGCGGTGCATCGATAGCAATCCGGACATTGTCGCCTTGAACTTCGACGACATTGATGACAATATTATCGCCAATCATGATTTGCTGGCGGGGTTTACGGGTAAGTACGAGCATTATTTGTTTTCCTCCTTATTTTCCGGAAACAATCTATGCTTGGTTGTGTAGCGACTCTTGTCGAGCACAACCTGACGGGCCTGCATCGTGTTCTGATTCAAGACTACTGGTGCCATTAAATTGGCCGTCATTTCTGCTACCTTCCCACCAGGAATCGTCAAAAGCGTGTAAATCAGCATATCTTCCTGCGTTTTGATGCCGAGCTTATTCTGACTTTCACCATCAAGCTCGAACTCATAATCCGGGAAGAATACGAACGGCATCGTCATGAGGAATGCCAAATCCGGTGTTGTAATTGACTGCAGGAACACATAAGGGCTCTCATCATCATAAGGGATGATGAGAAACTCATGCTCATCTTCAAAGGCAGGGATACCATCTTCGAAATGTACTACCTTTTCTTCTGCGACTTCGATTTCGCCAAACCGTAATGTGTTGACCTTTTTCATTCGTTACGCCTCCAAATCCGCATGCTTCATCGCGTCATGCGTAGATATCGTATTTGCCTTCGGTCACCCATCTTCTGACATCCGCCTTCTGCTGCAGATACGTCTCGACCTTACCGGGCGTAAAATTCGTCTTGGCAAAGGCTTCCGTATCAATCTTGACCGTTACATCCCCTGGGTCTAAATTTCCCTCCGCCTTTACCGGCGTAAAATGGATTTCCGGGTCAGGGATAAGATTGGCAACGATATGACGCTGCTTGCTGATTTCCTGATTCAGCTTGCTGTCATACCGCTGTTTAACCGGCTGCCGACCTTTCTTGCCGCCATTTTCGATATTATCCCAGGCTTCCTCCGTCCAACGCGATGTCGTTTTCTTGAGGTCACTAAATCCCTGCTGTCCATGTTCCTTGGCAAAATCCGTATGATTCGTAAAGCCATAGGAATGCCGACTGGGATACTGGTTAATCTCAACCGTGGGCTGCGTCCAATGGGCATTGGACCGTGCCTGTCGATTTTCACTATGCAGTTTTGCCGGTGTCGAATGGGCTTCCAGCTTTCCCAGCTGCGTGTGCATCCCAATCATGGGCTGCGTTGTCCGCATATTTAACCGCAGCATAGATTATTTCACCCTTTCCCTAGGAAAATCCTGCTAATCCTTTATCTTGCTTTTATTATACTATGTTTTATAACGTTAAGCTATCCTTATCGCAGGTAATCCGCCAGGGACTGCGGCAATATTCTGCCACCTAAAGATAAGCTCATATTATAGATTGTCTGCTCCTGCATAAGCTGTACGGCAAGTTTTGCCACATCGGTGGAACTTACCTCGGTAATATCGCCCATAATGATTTCATTCTGGTTATCCAGCATGGTCTTGACTGAACCATACAGCTGCTGGCGGGCACCAAGTTTCGTCTCCGTATTGACCGTAGTCGAATGTACTGCATCAGCTACCGTCTGCCCGTCTTTTGACAACCATTTATGATCCGTACCTTCTACCTTTGCTCGTACCGTCAGCATCTGATTGAGCATTGCCGCCCCGGATGCCTTGTTTCCCGAGGATGCATCGTCAAAGATATCCGTGCCAAAGATTTCCGGCCCCGTAACATTGACCGTATCGGCTACCGGCTCCGTCGAACCATTCTTCTTGACCATGGAAATTCCCTTGTCATCCCCATGATACGTGACAATCTGCTGCTGGATTGTCTCAAACTTGAGTGTAACATTCTTGCCATCTACTGTTATATCCTTGCTGAACGACTTGCCATCTGCTGTTATCTCTCCCGTATTCTTGAAATACTTGGACACATCCGTACTGCCGCCCCAACCCGAAACAGTACCGATTTTATCGCCATCGTCAACCTGTTTCCGAGATTCTTTGGCCACTACGTCCTTATAGCCATTTTCCACAAATTCCTTGGTGTAAACCCTACCGTTTTTCGTATTGAGATAATACGTATTGTTATCGCTGCCTTTGAGCGACAACATCTGGTGCATACTGCCAGTATCATCTACGGCACCTTCCCCACTGAAAAACGCCGACTGATTCTCATCCAGCGTCTTGGCCAGGCCACGATCCACTTTTTCGGTCGACATGATAAACGGCTTGGTAAGGTCCGTCTGGCCGCCAAATACATAACTGTCGCCCTGCATCGTATTGCCGAGCGAAACGAGCTCCTGGATTTCTGCCATCATTTCCTTGGCAATAGCTACCATATCACTTTCATTATTCGTACTGTTGGCTGCTGCCACCGTCTTTTCCTTGAACGTCGTCTGGATGCTCGTCATGTTGACCAGCGCCGCATCGGATGTCTTCATCCAGGAAAGCGCCGAACTGACATTATCCTGATACTGAAGGTTTTCTCCTTCCGATACGCTGTAACGGAGATATTTCGAATAGTCAACCGAATTATCCGATGGACGATGCAGCTTGCTGCCATCGCCCTGCTCGAGAAGCTTCGTCTGACGTGTATTGGCATCGTTGAGCTGTTTCTGATAGCCATAGACCATCTGATTGCTGCTTACGCGAATGGACATGTTATTTCACCTCATTATTTACAAAAATCATCTGCCTACGGTACCGGTGCTGTTGATAAGCTTATCCAGCATCTCATCCATAGTGGTCAGGCAGCGTGAGCAGGCACTATATCCCTTCTGGAAGGTAATCATATTGGTAAGTTCCTCATTCCAGTCAACGCCGGCTGTCGAGGAACGCCAATTGACGATCTGCGTGATTAAATCTTCCTGAGAGCTTTCTTTGGCTTTCAGGGACTCTGCATCGCTGCCCAGCTTCGACATTGCGGCATTATAGTAGGCATTGAGCGAATCATCCTTGGTAGCGCGTGCAGCTGTCGATACTGCCTCCGCGCTGCCGTTCAAATGAATATTGGCCGTATTGTATTTTTGTGCCTCCGAACCATTCATGTTCATAAGCGCACTGAGGTTGACGGCATTCGTACCATCTTTGGTACCGTTTGCAACAATTTTATATTGCCCATCCAAGAGTTTTCCATTGTTGTCGTTTTCCTGCTCTACGGCAAAGATACGAGCTGCTACGCTATTCTGGCCGCCAGTCTTGGAAAGCTGGCCATTGACCGTCAAGGCCGTGATAATATTGATGCCACGCAGCGAATCCGTTGATTTGACCGCTCCATCAATCGTAACCTTCGGCATTCTGGTAATCGTTCCATCGCTATTGGTCGTCTCCGTAAAACTGATGGAACGCTTAACCGTGCCAGCCGTCATAGCCGTAGCCTTCATCTGATGATTCTCCGCATCCCATTCGTATACGGTATTATCATCGCCATAGAAATTCAGACCATAGAGCGGCCCTTTGTATTCGCCAGAATCACCGGTTACCGTTCCATCAGGCTGCGTGGTAAACGAGCCCAAGGAACTGTCCGAGCCATTGATACCAACGCCCTGCTGATGCATATTGTTGAAGGTCGTGAGCAGGAAGCCCGCCATGTCGGCGAGTGTGTCGATGTACTGCTTATCTTCCGCAATGGTGTCCTGCTGAGCCTTGAGACTGCCGTTCTGCGGCAGGAACGTGATACCGGATTCCTTGATGTTGATGACATAGTCATTGATGCCATAGTCCCCATTGTTGATAGGATCAGACATCTCCAAGGTCAGCCGTTCGACACCGCCGACCATCGTGATACCATTCGATACCACCGAGTACATACCTTTCTCGTCCTCATAGACGTTGAGGTTCATATACTTCGACAGCTCATCGACCAGCAGATCGCGCTGGTCGCGCAAATCGTTGGCCGAGGCTCCGATTGCCTCCTGCTGCATGATGTTCTTGTTGAGCTGAACGATCTTGTCCGTCGTCTCGTTGACCTTATTGACCGTTACCCTCATATCCTCATACTGCGAATTGATCTGCGACTGCAGCTGCTCACCAGCCGTCTTGATTCGATCAGCCAGCATATTGCCCTTCTCGATAACAGCCACGCGCGTGCTGGCAGTCGATGCATTCTTCGACAGATTCTGCCAGGCTTTGTAGAAGTCACCCATGGCATTTACCAGCCCCGTCTTGTCCGAATCATCGAACACGGCTTCGATCTTTTCGTAGTTGACCTGCGTCGTCTTGTAGTACTCCTGCGTCGAGGTCTCCTGCCAAAACTGCTTATCGGCATAAATATTACGGGCGCGTTCAATCGACATAGAATCAACGCCCGTCCCCACCATCACATTGCCATAAAGAGAGGATACTCCCTGACCTCTCGTCGCTGCGAGATTAACTTTCTGACGAGAATATCCTTCCGTTGAAGCATTTGTGATATTGTGCCCTACTGTATCTAACGACAGCTGGTTGGCGAATACGCCACGAACCATCGTATTCAAACCAGAAAATGTTGAACGCATTTATTTCACCTTATCTTTCTTCATTTCCCTATCATCTTCTTCATTCCACACAGAGAATCAAACATTTGCATCAAACATCTTGATTCCACGGCGATTCTCAACCTCTACGGCTCCCGGAGGCGCATAGGTATCGTTCGCCGCAGTCTGGGTCATCACATTGATGTGAAAATCCACAAACTCCTTACTGCGTTTCAGGAGTGCCTGCGTCGATGCCAGTTCCCTCTGCAGGCGTTCATCCAATCCCTGGATTCTTGATAAGAGTCGCATGACCGCATCTCTTTCCACAGAGTCCGGCATGCTGGCTGCATAGGCAGTCATTCTCTTCTTGCCTGTCTGCTCGAGAAATTCCCGCGTGAGCTTCTCAAGCTGACCTAACTTAGCCAGGGTGGGCTCGATTGCCTGAACAGCTTCCGTAACGCCCTTGCCAGCACTGTTTTCCTTTAATGCCGTTTTGATTGCCTGGAGTTTTTCCAGACATTCTGTCGAAAGCATGAGCTGCGTGCGCAACAGTTTAACGACTTCGTTCATCATCTTCCCACCCTTGCTTTATCGCTATGCCTTTCAGGCATCGAATTCATAGTTTTTCCGGTGGCTGACCACTTCGCCGCCCCCCTGCCCATAGGTCGGTTCCACCGTGGCTCCGCCCAGCCTATTCAAATGATAGGCAACGGCCTGCATAGCTCCCCGGATAAGCAGGCTGTTGCCCTCGCTTAATTCTTTTGCCTCAGCTGTATTTTGGGATAAGGAAGTATGAAGCTGTACCAAAATCTGCTGCAGCTGTGGGGTGGGCGCCATCCGTACCAAATCTTCCATCTTGGTATCCTGCTTGATGGAACGGTTCTCTACCGCCAGGTGTATCAACGCCTTCTGGCGTTTCTGC
>CALYVJ010000131.1 GCA_945494195.1 uncultured Selenomonas sp.
TTTTATGCCATGATTATCGCCAGTGTCAGATGACCGTGATTGAGGTCAAAGAAAACGGGGCTATCCGCACGAAAATGCTTTCGTGAGACAGCCCCTTTTTTATTGACTTATAACATATAAGTAGTTAGAATAAAAGTAACAAGTTATATGTTAAGTGTTATAAGTTATAAGTTTGGAGGTGAATGATATGCAGGCAGAAGAGTTGGTGGCATTAGTAGAGGAAATCCGTCAACAGCGCAGCGAATGTCAAAACGTAGAGCTGAAAGAAGCTGGGAAGGGATTCCCTCATCGTATATACGATACGTTATCATCGTTTTCAAATCAAGATATGGGCGGCGTGATTATCTTTGGCGTAGGGGATAAGCCGACTTATAATGTCGTTGGTGTATATGACTTAGAAGATGCTCAGAAGAAAATCATGGAAGCGTGTAACCAAATGGAACCGAAGGTGCGTCCTTTGCTCACGGTTGGGGCGGTTGACGGAAAAGTCCTTTTGGCAGCTGAGATTCCGGGGGTAGAATATGCACTTCGGCCTGTTTTTTATACAGGAGCAGGAAGGCTGTCCGGTTCTTTTATCCGTATTGGCGATGCAGATGAAAGAATGACAGAATATGAAATCTACAGCTTTGAAGCTTTTCGGCGGAATATGCATGAAGAATTACGCCCAGTAGAACGCTCCGTAATGAAATTGTTAAATCAACAGCGAATGGACGCCTATGTTGAACGGGTCAGACAGGAGCGGCCGAATCTTTTTCGCAATGTCGAGACGACTCAATTGCTGGAACTCATGGAGGTATGCGAAAATGGTGCCTATACGTTGGCAGGTGCATTGGTTTTTTCGCAATATCCGCAAGCCTACTATCCGCAGTTGTGTATTACCGCAGTATCACTGCCGGGCGTACAGATGGGCGAGCTTGGTGACGAGGAAGAACGCTTTATCGATAATCAGCGGATTGTGGGGGCAATTCCTGATATGATTGATGATGCGGTGGATTTCGTTCGCCGGAACAGTCGCGTTCGCACGATCATCACAGAGGATGGGCGTCGGCGTGACCGCTATGAATATCCATTGAAAGCCGTTCGTGAAGCCATTATCAATGCACTTATCCATCGGGACTACAGCCGATATACCGAGGGGGTGCCGGTTCGTATCGAAATGTATCGGGATCGTCTCGAAATACGCAGCAGTGGGGTGCCGTATGGAGGGATATCCACGAAGTCGCTGGGGCACGTCCGTCCGGAGACGCGCAATGCGGCGTTGGCGAATATGCTCGAAATCTTGCAGATTACAGAAAATCGTTATTCAGGAATCCCAACGATACAGCGAGAATTGGCTGAGGCCCATATGCCGCCGGCAGAGTTTGCCGTTAATCATGAGGATTTCATTGTGCGGTTCCGCAACAACATATACAATCCTCCTGTGACCGTGAAGGAAAAAGCAGCCACAGCTGCATATGGTGTGGGCAGACGAAAGAAAAGTTCCAAGAAAATACAGGAAGAACAACGATTGTTGTTTTTTTGTCAGCAACCGCGGAGTAGTCAGGAAATAGCAGACCTGTATGGAACATCGAGGGAAAACATCATGGCACGGTTTGTCACACCGATGCTGCACGAAGGGCGCTTGCTGCGGACGATGCCTGATAAGCCCAGAAGTCCGCGACAACGCTATGTGATTGCAAAGAATGAAATGTGATAGGAAAGAAGGCTCTATCGGCTTGCAGATAGAGCTTTTTTCCTATGGTTATGGTATAATATTTCTTTAGGAAAATTAATGTAGGGAGCGACGACAGACATGCGTTTGGCAATATTTGAAAACATCATGACACCGGGCGGACATGAAGTCGATTTTGACCGTATTGTCGTAGAAGAATTTCAGAAATTAGGGCATACGGTTTCTTTTTATGTACCAGAAGGATTTCAGTTCAGCATGGACTACCATGTGCCGGTTCATGAGCTGCAGGGCCGGGTGGTTTCGTATAGCGGGGTTACTGGTATACGAAAGCTCCTGCGTACGGTAAAGCGTGAAATTCATCGCATGAGCTGGTATCGTCAGCTGTACGAAGCAGCAAAGCGCGGCGAAATGGATGCTATCATCATCCCCACGTCGACATATCGCTATCTGCGCGCTATTGCTAAAAGTGTATTACGCCATTCGCCGGTGCCTATCATCTTCATTTTGCATGGTATCAATCCCGGGGAAGCGCCAAAATTCCTCAAGGCTGCGAAAAAACTAGAGGATTGTCCAAACATCCGGCCAACGGTATTGACCTTCTCGGATGATATATTTGGTGAAAAACGGAAAAACATCCGTACGATTTATCCGCCAACCTTTATTCCCCGTGATGTAAAGTGGCAGACTCATGCCTCGGAGGCTGCAAATCGTCCGCTAGTGATTGGATTCTTCGGACAATATCGCCGCGAAAAACGGTTAGAGGATTTCCTGGAGGTATATCGGAAGGGGAACTACACGCGTCCGGTGAAACTTTTGGTTCAAGGGGCGACCATGCACCCCGAAGATGCGGCCGATTTTGAGCGCATTATCCAAAAGTATAAAGGACACGAGGGAATCGAGTTCCTGCACAAAGGGCTGATTGGCGCTGAATGGCAGCAGGCAATTATGGATATCGATGCCCTGCTTATGCCCTACTCGGCACCACGTTACCGCTATCATTGGGGCGGGATGCTTTTTACCGCCATTGGTTTCCAAAAACCTGTGGTAGCTAGTGATGATATGAATCCGGAAGTCTTTGAGGCTTTCCATATCGGGGAACTGTTTAAAAGTGGCGATATGGACAACTTGCAGTCAGCATTGGAGCATTTCATCAATACCTATGATGAGATGGAGTCTATGTATCAGCAAGAACTGCAAAAAGCGGCAGTGGAATATTCCCCTGAGGCTTTTGTGAAACGATTGGAACGTATTTTTAAGGAATAAAAGGAGTACCGAATGTCCGCCAAATTAACTGTATTGATATTAGCCAAAAATGAAGAAAAGAACATTGCCGATTGTCTGCGCAGCGTCCAATTCGCCGATGAAATCATCGTCATCGATGACTTCAGTGAGGATAAGACCGCAGAAATCAGTAAACTGATGGGAGCGCGAGTGGTGCAGCACGCGCTGGCCGGCAATTGGGGCGGGCAGCAGACCTTTGCTATCCAGCAGGCCAGCCACGAATGGATTTATTTCCTGGATGCCGACGAGCGTGTGTCCAAACGGCTGGCGGAGAAAATAAAGGAACTTGTAGTGAAAGACGATCGCCGCTATGCCTATTGCAATGCGCGGCTCAATTACTTCTGGAATCAGCCCCTTCGTCATGGCGGCTGGTTCCCTGACTATGTAGTGCGCTTGTTGCCAGCCAAGGGAACTTATGTAACTGGTTTTGTGCATCCGCAGTTCCATCATGATTATGAAGAGGTAAAACTGCCAAGTTCAGAGCATATTATCCACTATCCATATCGGGACTGGAACCACTATTTCAATAAACTGAATTTCTATACGACGCTGGCAGCGGAAAAAATGCAAGAGCAGGGAAAGAAAGCCCATTTGATTGACTTTATCATGCACCCCCTTTGGGCATCGTTCCGCATGTATTTCTTGCGGGGCGGCTGGCGTGATGGCCGCATTGGTTTTGTACTCGCCTGCTTCCATTACTTCTACACGATGGCAAAATACGTAAAACTTTATTATTTAGACAAAGAGAACGAACACGTAGGGGACGAAAAATGATAGGAACGATTATAGAGCTGGGAAAACGCATATACGATACAAGCAATCCGCGAGAAGTCCATCGTTTGGTGGTTTTTGCCGGTCGTTCTTTGCTTCATTGGTCAGCGATAAAGGAGCTGCTTCGCTTCTTTGACGCCACCGATGCCAGACGCCGTCTCTTGGCGGAAAATGCCTTCCCTGTTGAGCAGATGACCAGAGCTTTTTTCTATGCTGGTTCGACGATAGCAGAACGGAAAAAACTCATCATGGCACATTATACGGCGTTAGAAGAGAAACTGCGTCCGGAGTGGTTCGATAAGTTGACTCGTCAATATGCAGCCTATACCATCTGGCAGTCGGCTGATGAAGATATAGACTGGAAAGCACAGTTATTCGTAGAGCCGGGGCAGCGTAAAGAAGGGCTTATGGCGGTGGTCATGCGGCTTAACAACCAGCACCTCTATCAGATTATGTTCTGGCTGGCGCCGGACAAAAATGAAGAATTATCGCTGTGGATTGGCGCTATGCAGGGGCCAAATATGGAAGATGCCAAAGACATCATCAAGGATATTACCAAACGGTCGCATCGCTATCGCACGAAGAACCTTATCCTCTATATGGCGATGGCTGTTGCCCGGAACTTTGGCTGCAAGCAGATCTACGCGGTATCGAATGAGGGGTACTATGCCATGAATCATGTTCGTCGTGACCGCAAGTTAAAGACGGATTTTGGAGCTTTCTGGGAAGAGCCTGGCGGTCATCTGACCGAGGATTCACGCTTCTATGAAGTGCCGCTGGTAGAGCCACGCAAGACGATGGAAGAAGTTCCCACTCGCAAACGCGCTGTTTACCGCAAGCGTTTTGCCTTCCAAGATGATGTGGATGCCCAGATTGCGAAAAATATGGGGGATATTTTGCAATGAAGATAATGCTGGCAAACTTTGCCAAAATGGTAAATGATTCTGGAGGATTAGCGAAGGTAACCGTCGCTTTTGCCAATGAAATGGTACGACGTGGACATGATGTGTCCTTGCTTTATTGCGACGGACATCAAGGGGACTTCTTTTATCCATTAGACGCTAAAGTCCGGGCATATAATCTTTGTTGGCAAAAGGGAAGATATATACAGGTGCCATGGTGGATGAAACTCAAACGTGAGTTTTTGCGTCCGTTTTCGCCGGTAATGTCGCGAGATGTTAATGACCAGTTTATGCAAAAATACCTATTGGGAGAAGTTCGACGGTTATTGGAGCTAGAACAGCCAGAGATTATTGTCTCTTCGCAACCGGCGGCCAGCCGGCTCCTTCTTTGTGATATTGCAGTGGAGATTCCCGTTATTTCGATGTCACATGGCGACCCTGAGGATTATTTCCATATTTATCCCAAAGGCGAGATACCCGCAATCGAAAAGAGTGCGGCTTGCCAGGTATTATTACCATCATTTGTAGACCACATAAAAAGCCGTTTCCCAGAGCAAAAAGTAGTGGTTATTGGGAATGTAGTTCCGCAATATGATGTGACAGCAGATTTACAGGCAGATAAAGACCGTCATAAAATAATTTTTATTGGTCGGTTGGTTAAGAATCATAAACGCCCTCATTTACTGATAAAGGCCTTTGTGAAGTTGGCGAATCGATTCCCCGACTGGGAGTTGGAACTTTGGGGGGCAGAAAGCAATAAAGCCTATACGAAATCCTTACAGCATATGATTGAGAAAAACGGCTTACAATCGCGTATCCATTTAAAAGGGGTTACGCGTGATGTAGCTGGTGTCTTGCGCGAAGGGGATATCTTCGTCTTGCCAAGTGCTTATGAGGGGTTTGGTCTATCCTTGGCGGAGGCTATGAGTATGGGGTTGCCGGTCATCGGCTATAAAAATTGCCCAGCCGTCAATGAGTTGATAAAGCATGAAGAAAATGGCCTGTTATGTGAAGACGGTGTAGATGCATTAGCAGAAGCGTTGCAAAGACTTATGGACACTAAAGAACTTCGCGTACAGTATGGCGCGCAAGCCAAAAAATCAGTAGAGCAGTATGCAGCCGAAAATGTCTGGGGGGATTGGGAAAAGCTGCTGAGCCAGATGGTAAAACAACATAAGTTATAATGGACTATGCTACAGAGCGGTATAATTTAGATGAAATCAGTGTAAGAGGATAATAAGGGA
>CALYVJ010000132.1 GCA_945494195.1 uncultured Selenomonas sp.
TTGCTGCGCCCTCGGAGGGGGTAGCCCCGCGAAACTTGCCACAGACTCAGCCGCCCCTAGCGGTGGCGAAGAGTTGCTTCGAATGAGATTCGTGCAACCTACAAACTGCAAGCTATGAAATCTTATAGAGACCCCTTTGGTGGGCAGGAATTTGACGAAATCGTGTAGAACGTGTATTATGATAACTTAGAAAAGGATTAGAAAAAAATGGAAGGAATCGTGATGTCTTACAAGGGGAGTTGCTATGAAAGAGGAAAAGGATCGGAGGCGCTATACGACAAAAGAGAGTCTCTTTATCCTAACGGTGGCGTTTCTGTTTCTTGTGACGGTGACGGCTGTAGGTGTATCACAGTTTCCTGTGGGAAGAGAACTGATGGTATCGCAGCATGTAACGGCGACGGCCTCGTATGATGGCCCTCGGATTGTGGGAGGCGTTGTGCCGGGGGGAATAGTGCGAACTGAGGAAAAGTCCGGGGAGGATAAAGGAAACGACCCGATATTCTTGAGCTGGGAATTTATCAATGGACTATTTGCCATTATCATCGTGCTGGAGTTTGTCATTTTTCCCATTCTGTTTTGGATGTGGTTCAGTCCGGGAAGTGGCGAATGGGATGAAAACGAAGAGGAGGATTCCGAAGGGGAATCTTTACCGGATAAAAAATAGACCTTGTGGATTTTGGTATCCATAAGGTCTATTTTCATTTGGCATTATTTTTCTTCGGTGCCGGCAGGGTCTTCCAGCAAGGGATGCTGTCCGAGCATTGTCGTCAGATTGTTGCGGTGGAAGCCGTAGGAGAAGCTGGCGAAATCCTGCTCGGGATTGTAGCGGGCCGACGGTGCATTTAGCAGACCGCAAATCATATCGTAGAGCATGTCATTGGTGAAGTAGCGGCTCTGATGCATGCGAAGGGCGTTGGTATGGCTGGGCATGACCTGCTGATAGGAAGGCGAAAGGTACGTCCACATGGGGATGCGCACCATGTCGAAACTGAATACATCCGGGTTGTGGGAAATTTCAATGTTTTCGCCATGGTCGGAGAAGTATACCATCGCCTGCAGGTTCAAGTTCTTCTGAGCATAGTCGAAAATCTGTGAAAGAATATAGTCGGTATAGAGAATGCTGTTTGCGTAGGACTGAACAGAAGAAACGGTAGAATCGCCTTCGGCGGTTTCAAACTTATTGAACTCACTGGGGTAGCGGTTGTTGTAGTAAATATGGCTGCCCATGATATGGAGGACAATGAAGTTGTTTTTTGACGGGTCAACCTGGGTCAAATACTGCAGTAGGGCTTCGTCGTATTTGTCCGAGAAGTTATAGGAGTCATCGGTCCATTCTGCGTGGTCGGCTGTCTTAGCCACCAGGGTGATGGCGCTGTCGTACTGGCCATAGCGTCCCTGATTGCTGAACCACCAGGTTTCATACCCGGCTTTCTTAGCCACATCGACGATAGAGGCGGAGTCGAAGAACTCCTTGCCGTTGTACTGGCTTTGTTCCGTCAGGGCCCGCTGCAGTACCGGAACCGTCTGGGACCAAGAGGAGTAGACGTTGTCGAATTTCAGGAAGTTCGACGAATCGTTAGCGAATTTATCGCTGAGCCATGGCGTATCCTCATAGGGGAACGATGGTGTATAGGCCTTCATATAGTTGCGGGAGGCCGATTCACCAATGACTACGATGACAGTACCCGGCAGTTTCGTGGGCAGGGTCATATTCCGGTCAATCATCAGACTGTTTAACCGTTCGTTATGGCCGACGCTGTATTCCTGGGTTTGGTCTACATAGGAAATGACATCGTTCCAAAGGTCGGCAGCGGAAGTCTGCGGCAGATACCAGCCTTCAGCGGCAATCATGGCGATAGTAAGGAAAGACAAGGTTCCCATGCGTCCAGCTGTGGTATCCTCGGCCAGCGTGCGGCGGCCAAATTCCTGGTGGCAGTGATAGCAGCCATAAAGGAACAGGGCAAAGCCGGTAAAAATGAGGAGCGTCGGCAGCAGGCCAAGATTTGACTGAATGAAGTCAATGCTTTCCCGATAGTTAGTCAAATACAGCGCCATAAGAGATGCAGGGGAAAGGCAATGCCAAAAGAGGCAGTAGTAAGTCACCTGGATAAAGGGAATGACAAGGCAGAGAAAATTCAGCACGGACATAACAGCCGCGGTGATTTTTTCATATCCCAGCCGGAACAATGCCCCCTCCAAAGCCATGAGGAGAACAAAGCCAGCGGTACCGACCACAAAGTCAAAACAGATTTTTGACTGGTACCAAACGGAATGGTAGGTCCACTGGTAAAGCAAGGGAAAGGTGATACACCAGGTCACACCGGTCAGCAGGTTTGGCAGGGCAGCTTTGCTGAAGATACTGACTCTGGTGCCGTATTGTACGAGGACTAGGGCGGCAAGTATCGGAATTAGGATGGGCATAAAGTATTTGGCACCCATATCCTGGCCGAAGTCAATATAGGCTGCAATCAAGCAGACAAAATAGGCGGCAGCAGCCGCAAACCAGCGGATAAATCTGTCCTGGTTTATCGTAGTATGTTTCATAGCTTGGTCTTCTTCCTTCTACTATATTAATAAAAAGTAAAAACTAATGATAATTCTACATGAAATAGAGTATTTCGTCAATTTGGCCTTTTCTTGACCTTTGAATGGGGAGTAAGTAAAATTGACGATAGAAAGAGCAAAGTGATGCCAAGGAACTTTATGGATTGCTGTATAAGCTGATGGCTTTTTGGGAAAATCTCAACAGCGAGGAAAATAAAAATAAAAAATACCGATTGGAGCAGGAGCAGCAGCAGCAGGGGCTCCTGCTCTTTTTGGTATCATTTATGACCGGATTTGGGAGATTTGGTCATTGCCATCTGAGAGGTTCTTTGGTACAATATATACCGTTATGACAATATTAAACCACAATATATAGGGGAGGCGTCAAGGAATACCGCATATATGGGAGCGGTATCCGAGTAGTCTATGAACTTAAAAACAGTTACGAAACGTTCTGGCCATACCGTGGCCTATAATCGTGAAAAGATTTTCAATGCCATTGCTGGTGCCAACGTGGATGGTGGCAATAAAATGACCGACAAGGATATCGATGAGGTAACCAGTCAGGTCGAATGGGATATCCAGGACCGCGAAAATGTCAGCGTGGAGGAAATCCAGGACATCGTTGAGCAGGAGCTCATGAAATACGATTTCTATGATGTGGCGAAAAAGTATATCACCTATCGCCAGAAGCATGCGGAGCGCCGTGCCGCGCAGAAGCATCTGATGAATTCCTATCGGGATATTTTCTTTGCCGATTCGGTGGATGTTGACCTCAAGCGCGATAACGCGAATATCAACACCGATGCCTCCATGGGTATCATGCTGAAACTCGGTGCGGAGGGTTCGAAGCACTTTGTGGACAACTATGTGCTGACGGATGAATTCCGTGAGGCAGACAAAGAGAACTGGATTCACATCCATGATAAGGATTTCTCCCTTATTACCTTTAACTGCTGTCAGATTGATCTGTTGAAGCTGTTCCATGGCGGTTTTTCCACGGGCCATGGTTTCCTGCGTGAGCCAAACTCCATCCGTGCTTATGCCAGCCTGGCCTGCATCGCGATTCAGAGCAACCAGAACGACATGTTCGGCGGCCAGTCCATCAATGCCTTTGACTATGCTATGGCCGAAGGCGTCCGCAAGTCCTTCCGCAAAGCAGTGATTGACGAGGCTTACAAAGCTCTGCGCTATCAGCTGGCCCAGGATTTCGGCAGCGAAGAGGAGTTCAAACAGGAATTCAAAAAGGTGATGGCCTTTGATTCCTGCCGCTATACGGAAACCATGGAGGATAAGGGAGCACAGCGTTCCATTGCCGCCATCAAGACGGCAGTGACAACCCTGCTGGCAGAAGTCTATCACGAAGAACTGGCAGACCTTGACCGAATCGTTTCGGTCATCTATCAGCTGGCCTGCGAAGATGTGGTGGAAGAGACGCATCAGGCCATGGAGGCACTCATCCACAACTTCAATACCCTGCACAGCCGTGCCGGTGCCCAGGTTCCCTTCAGCTCCATTAACTACGGTATGGATACGTCGCCGGAAGGCCGTCTGGCTGTTCGGGAAGTGTTAAATGCCATCTGGTCGGGACTGGGCAATGGCGAAACGCCGATATTCCCCATTTCGGTATTCCAGCTCAAGGCTGGTGTCAACTACAATCCGGAAGACCCGAACTATGACCTGTTCCTGCAGGCCTGCAAGACCAGTGCTAAGCGCCTGTTCCCGAACTTCGTCAACATCGATGCGCCGTACAATCTGCAGTATTACAAACCAGGGGATTACAACAGCGTGGTGGCAACGATGGGGTGCCGCACCCGCGTTATGAGCAACATCAATGGCCCGGAGGAATCCGGCAGCCGTGGTAACTTTGCCTTCACGACCATCAACCTGCCGAAGCTGGCCTTGGAGTCGAAGGGCGACATGGATAAATTCTGGCAGCTGTTTGACAAATATATCCAGATAAGCCATGATTATCTGTTGGAGCGCCTGCATGTCATCGAGCAGAAACACGTCTATAACTACCCGTTCCTCATGGGCCAGGGGGTTTGGATGGATAGCGACAAATTGTCCGATGATGACAGCATCAAGGATGTTCTTAAGCATGCGTCCTATTCCATTGGTTTCTGCGGCCTGGCCGAGTGCCTTAAAGCACTTACGGGCAAGCATCACGGCGAAAGTGCTGAGGCGCAGGAACTGGGTCTTAAGATTGTCGGGCACCTGCGGGCGGCAACGGATAAATATACGGAAGATGAGCATATGAACTGGTCGACGTTTGGCACGCCGGCAGAATCAACGGCAGGCCAGTTCCAGCGCAGCAACCGCAAGAAATACGGCGTCATCGAGGGCGTTACGGACCGCGACTACATGACGAACTCCAGTCATGTCCCGGTATACTATCCGATAAAAGCCATCGATAAAATCCGCATTGAGGCACCGTACCACGCCCTTGAAAATGCTGGACATATTGCCTACATCGAGATGGATGGCGACCCGACCAAAAACGTCAAAGCATTCGAGAATGTAGTCCGTGCTATGCACGACGCCGATATGGGTTACTTCTCCATCAACCATCCGGTTGACCGTGACCCAGTCTGCGGCTACACCGGCATCATCGAAAACGAATGCCCGCATTGCCATCGTAAAGAAGTCGGCACGGGCCGCTTCACGATAAAACGCATGAAGTAAATAGAAAAGCTTCTTATGAGCATAAAACCTCCCCCTATGAGTGACGGTGAAAACTGTCATCATAGGGGGAGTTTTTTACGTCCGCTTGATCACCTGGGAGTAGTGGCTATTTTATCAAAACTTTGTTCGCATTTTTTGAGAAATTTACAATGTTTTTGTCGAATTATGAAAATATAACATAAATTTTGCGAATGTAGGGAAGGTAGCGTCGATATGAAGGAACGGAAATTAAAGACAGCAGTGGCAACATGGTTGACAGCAGGTTTGTTCGTCGTGCAACCACCGATAGGATTAGCAGCAGCTATCGAGGCAGATTAAAAAGCACCTATGGCAAATCGCCCGATGGTTATGGAGACGCCTAGTAATTTGCCCTTAGTAAACATAACGACGCCGACTTCTGGTGGGGTGTCGCGAAATTTATATAGTATGTTTGATATCCCCAAAAGTGGTGTTGTCTTAAATAATGCAACAACTATGACGAATACTAAACTAGCAGGCTGGATTAACAAAAATCCATTTCTGTTAGGTGGAGCGGCAAAGGTTATTGTCAATGAGGTCACAAGCCTTCGGCCGACAAATATCTGAAGTGATAAACTAAAGTTGTAACACCAGTGACTAATAAAATATAATATCTTTG
>CALYVJ010000133.1 GCA_945494195.1 uncultured Selenomonas sp.
GTAGATGAGTAATGGAGAGAAATAGGGAGGAAACTATTATGGCAACAAAAAAATTGCAGGAATCCATCGCATTGACTTTGACGCTGAGCACGTTATGTTTCGGTACCGCTTTAGCGGCCGAGCAGGATAAATACACGGAAGATTTGGGCGAGGTCGTAGTTACAGCCGAGCGGATTCCGGCTGCGGCCAAGAATGTTCCGGCCGATGTAACCGTTATAACGGCGGAGGATATCAAGGACAACCATTATCGCTCGACTGCCGAAGCGCTGAGCCATATCAATGGAGTCGTTATGACAAATGGCGGTAATGGCTATGATGAAACCATTCGCATTCAGGGCGAGGAGCGCGTGGTAATTCTCGTGGATGGTGAGCGCCTAAATGACGATCAGGGCTCCATGAGCCGGGCCACTGCAACCCTTTCCCGTGTTCCGCAGATTGATAATGTGGAACGCATTGAAATCGTAAAGGGCGGCAGTTCGGCCCTTTATGGCAGCGATGCTATCGGCGGTGTGGTAAATATCATCACCAAGACGCCGACGAAAAATAAAACAACTCTCGATATGAACACGGGTTCTTGGCATACCCATAACTATGTCTTGTCCAATGAAGGCCGTGAGGGGAAAACCAGCTGGCAGTTGGTAGGCGGTCTTAACAAGCGCAGTTATTTCTCGTACAAGGGAACGGATGGGGATAGTCACCGTATGCCAAGCAGTGATTATAGCAACAACAACTTGTCCTTGAAGGTAAAACAGGAATTGACGCCGGCTCAGTCCTTGACGCTGCGCTTCAATCATCAGTTGATTAACGGAAATCAGTATTATTATCAAGTTCCTACTGGTTTTGTGGCATCGGGCAAGCAGCAGAATAATTTCAACGATGGTTCGCTTACCTGGAAGTTCAAGGAAGATACGAAGCTGCCAGGATTCCTGCGCTATTTTGACCACAATAAATCGGCTGATTTTAGTGGCAAATTCAGCACGCGCTTGCAGGGGATCGATTACCAGAATGGTTGGAAACTCGATGCGAATAATAAGCTGGTGGCTGGGCTTGAGTACCATCACAGCAATTCCAGCAATAAGCAAAGTGGCTATGAAGATAAAAAAATCATCAACAAAGCCGCTTATGTTCAGGACACGATGCGCTTGAATCCCAAATGGTTCTTTGTGCCAGGGGTTCGGGTAGATAATCATACGAGTTTCGGTACGCATTGGACGCCAAAAGCAGGTCTTACTTATCGGGCGGATAAGGCAACGAAATTGTTTGCCTCCTGGGGACGTGTTTATAAGGCACCAACGGCTGATGATATGTTTTATATTGTCGATTACGGTGCTTGGGGATCCTATAAGGGGAATCCAAACCTCAAGGCGGAAACCGGCCACACGGAGAGTTTGGGAATCACTCATGACTTTGATGCAAAGTCAACGGTATCGGCCAGCTATTTCCACAGCGTCTTAAACGATGCGATTGCTTGGTATTCCCCGGACTATACGAATTATACGGTGACGAATATCGACCATGAAAAACGCCAGGGAATTGAGCTGTCGTGGAAACAGCAGCTGACGTCGGCTTGGAGCTATGACATCGGTTATACGTATACCGATACGAATACGTCGGCAAAAGATGGCTATTTGCGTCATAACAGCATGCCAAACGCTTACCGTCTCGGCCTTCACTATCAGCAGGGGGCTTGGAAGGCAAATCTCATGAGCCGCGTGGGAACGGGTCTTGATAAGGCAAGTTACGGAAATCGCCACTTTGCCGTATGGGATTTCAATACGAGCTATGAGGCCAGCAAGCAGTTGACGGTTTATTTGAAAGCGTTGAATTTCACCAATCAGGCATATTCGGTTTACAGCAGTTACCGCTATCCGGCCGCAGGTCGCTTCTTCCAGCTGGGCATGACCTATCAGTTCTAAGGAAGGGATTTATGGTTTTATCAATCCGCGATTTGTGTGCGGGCTATTCGGGAAAGACGATTTTGCAGAATGTTTCCTTTTCGGTAGGAAAGGGAGAATTGGTAAGCCTGGTCGGGCCTAATGGGGCCGGCAAGAGCACCTTGCTGAAGACAATCCGCGGCTTGCTGCCAGCACTTCAGGGGAAGATTTTTTTGCAAGGAACAGATATCACGAAGCTGTCCGAGGGGGAATTTGCGCGGCGGGCCGGTTATTTACAGCAGCAAATGCAAGTGCCCTTTGCGTATACGGTGCGGGAAATCGTCCAGACGGGAAGGTATCCCTATCTTCATTGGTGGCAGCAGTCAGGGAAACAGGATGAGGAAATCATTCGGGCCTCGCTGGCCTACACCGGTGCCTTAGAATTCTTGGATCGTCCGGTGCAGGAATTGTCCGGCGGCCAGCAGCAGCGGGTCTTTTTAGCGAAGGTTTTGGCCCAGCAGACTCCGGTCTTGCTGCTGGACGAACCGGCAACAGGATTGGACCTTATCTATCAGGAGGAGATATTCCGCTTTTGCCGGGAACTTTGTGTTGCAGGCAGGACAATTGTGATGGTCGTTCATGAGCTGTCCCTGGCAGCCCGGTTCAGTTCCAGATTGTTGCTGCTTTCCCAGGGAACTGTTTTGGCCGATGGGAAGCCGGAGAAGGTGCTTACCCCAGAGCTTTTGACCAAAGCCTATGGGGCTTCCATTGCGGTGACGGAAAATCCTCTTACCGGGCATATGGATATTTATACAACGGGCAGTGGGCGCCAGGATGAGCGTCGGGCAAAGCTATTGGCAACCGTGTTAGGCAGGGAGGTGACGGAATGAGGCGATATGGAATTATCGTGTTAGTCCTAGGAATCTGCCTTCTGGTGGTGGGCGTTCTTTCTCTTAGCTGGGGCCAGATGAAGATTCCCTTCCTTCATGTGGCGGCAGGACTTGCCCAGGGGATGGAACTTCCAATTTTGGCGCAGGTGCCTGTGCCGGCGGATGAGATGGCAGTAATCTGGCATATCCGGTTGCCACGAACTATCGTTGGTCTGCTGGCAGGAGGCGGGCTGGGGATTTCCGGTGCCGTGCTTCAGGGGATTTTTGCCAACCAGCTGGCAGACCCTGGTATCATCGGCGTGTCAAGCGGTGCTTCAGTGGGAGTGGTGCTGGTGATTGCCACGGGGGCAGCTGGGATTACGATGTTTGCCCTGCCGGTGGGAGCGCTTGTGGGGGCGCTGGCCGCTGTGGGGCTTACGGTGGCGATGGCCTGGCGCCATGGCAGGATTCCCGTCATGACGCTTTTGCTGTCCGGCGTGGTGGTCGGTATGTTTTTGGCGGCTTTTTCAGCGGCAGTGCTGACAATACTCGATGTGAACAAGCTGCAGGAATACCTTTTCTGGACCATCGGTGGATTGGATTACCGGCGCTGGGAACATGTGTTGTTGGGGCTGGGGCCGATACTTGGCAGTTCGGCCGTTATGCTGGTACTATCACGGCAACTTAATGTGCTGGTGTTGGGAGACAATGAAGCCAAAGCCGTGGGAATGGCGGTGAAACGCTACCGGCTGCTGTTGCTTGTGCTGGCTTCCATGGCTACGGCGACCAGTGTTTGCATTAGTGGAAATATCGGTTTTGTGGGCTTGGTGGTACCCCATATGATGCGGCTTATTGTTGGTCCTGATCATCGGCGGCTTTTGCCGGCAAGTCTTTTGGCGGGGGCAGCTTTCCTCGTGCTCTGCGATGCTGTGGGACGTGTCATTTGGTCAGGTTATGAGGTTCGTGTCGGAATTATGACGGCCTTTATTGGAACCCCGTATTTTTTGTATTTGCTGCGAAAACATCAGCAACGATTAGACTAGGAGGAGTTTATGGAAAGTATTATGGCGGGTGTGGCGCTCTTTCAAAAAGGCGGCTTCATTATGTATGTGCTGCTTCTTTGCTCGCTTTTTGTGGTGGCTTTTGGCCTCGAACGCTGGCAGTATTTTTGCCGGGAGGATTCGGGAAGGAAGTTTGCCAGTCAGTTTATGTCTTTGGCTGCCAGGGCAGATTACGCCGAGGCCATGACGTTAGCTGCCAGCCATTATGGCGCATTAAGCCGGCTGCTCCACGAAGCGGCCGCCCGTTATGCCGATGGGCATGAGGATGTTGCCGCCTATCTGGAAATTCAGTCCGGGACTGCCTTGGCAAGGTTTCGCCAACGCCTCTATTATTTGAGTGTGGTGGTTACGATGGCACCACTTTTGGGATTGCTGGGAACCATCAGCGGCATGATTTCGGCCTTTAGCGTGTTCAATGGAGATTCGTCTCAAGCTGCCGCAATTACAGGGGGCGTTGGCGAAGCGTTGATTGCAACGGCCTTTGGTCTTTGTGTGGCGATTCTCGCCCTTATGATTCATGCTTATTTTTCCCAGCGCCTGGAAAATATCGTAACGGACATGGAGTCCTGCTTCTCACTCATGGAGACAAATCCTTCGGCATTTGCCGCCAAAGTACGCAAGGAAGAGGAAGGTGCTCAGCATGCGCTTGCGTGAACGTCATCAGATCAAGCAGCCTTCTCTTATCATCATTCCGATGATTGATATCATGTTTTTCCTGCTGGTGTTTTTCATGATGAGCACCCTGTATATGGTCAATATGAAAACCGTGGATGTGGATATGCCAGCGGCACAGCATGCGGAAACAAAACTTCATGTGACTTATGTGGTGACGGTCCGTAAGGATGGTTCCCTTTGGCTCGAAGACAAGCCCATCGGTGAAGCGGAGTTGTTGA
The DNA here is from genome assembly GCA_945494195.1 of uncultured Selenomonas sp. GTDB lineage: Bacteria > Bacillota > Negativicutes > Selenomonadales > Selenomonadaceae > Selenomonas_A. The sequence continues at coordinate 4,698 of CALYVJ010000133.1, forward strand.
CGAAGGCACAGCAGTCCTATCAGCGGGATCCGCAGTTTGCCGTGGTGGTTCGGGCGGATCAAGGGCTCGATTACGGAATGGTGATTGGCCTGTTGGACGAGTTCAAGGCGCTGGGGATTACGCATATCGGACTGGCTGCTGATGGGGGAAAGTGATATGCGTGAGGAGGAACAGAAAGCAAAACTGCGGGCCTGGGGAATTTCTATCCTGCTCCACCTAGTCCTTTTCTTGCTGGTGGCGGCAACGGGGTCCTTTTTACTGGTAAGACCGGCCGATAAATCAGTGCCGGAAAATACCCTTTGGCTTGACGCGTCAGCTGGCGATGCAGGAAGTGGTGGGGGCGGGCAGACTCCTGCCGCTTCCGCCCCGGCGGCAATGGAAGTTGCCATGCCGCCAGTGGCTAATTTGCCGGCGATTACCGAAGAGTACACGCGCCATCCGGAGAAAAAGAAAGATTATCGCAAGCAGCATCAGGTAACGGAAGATGGAACAAAACGCGAGTCGAAAGAGTCAGGCAGTGCAATGCCGGGAAATTCCGAGTCGGGAGGTTCTGGCAACGGCAATTCATCTGGCAATGGTGCGGGAAATGGCAATGGCCCAGGAACTGGTGCTGGTAATGGCGGCGGGGGAACCGGCACTGGGGAAAGCCAAGGGGTACCAGAACCGGCCAAGTGCCTTGCCAAAGCTTCGCCGGTGTATCCTCCCAGCCTGCGGTCGCAAAACGCCGAAGGCGTGGTGGCCTTGCTTATTTTCGTGCAGGATGGTTCCGTCACCAATGTGGTGGTGACGAGTTCTTCGGGGTATGGGGCGATGGACCAGGCAGCGATTGCTGCCGGCTATCGCTGTCAGTTCCGGGGCAGCGGTGTCTATCCAATCCGCTACCGGTTCCAAATGACGGATGGAGACGATTGGTAAAGGGAAGTGACCAATTGTCTCTTGAGGATAAATGCTAATGGGAGTGCAAGGTTAGGAGGATTATATGAACAAGAAGATGAAGCAGAAGTTGGTGGCAAGTGTTGCAACTGGATTGACAGCTGCGATGTATTGGTCTGTTCCGGCGGATGTATCTGCTGCGGAGCAAAAGGTGACGGAGGATCTGGGGGAAGTGGTGGTAACGGCTACCCGTTCTCAGAAAAAAGATGTGGATG
>CALYVJ010000134.1 GCA_945494195.1 uncultured Selenomonas sp.
ATTTATTATATTGTAGGAAGAGAGGACGAAGGATTTTGAAGCTATCGAAAGAGGACAGATATATACGTCGCCGCTTGTGACAGGGAAGGAAGCAGGCGCGGGAATTTTATTATTGCCGCAAGTATCCAATCAACCCCAAGAAGATAGTTTTTACCACCATTGAAGGAACGACTGGCTTTTCCTGCAATCCGAAATACATTGCCTTGGAACTGTTGCGCCGCCGGCAGGATTTAGACCTTGTCTGGCTCGTCGATGATATGAGCAAGGAATTCCCAGCTGGCATTCGCAAGGTAAAGAATACACTCAAGAATCGTGCGTACGAACTATCTACGGCGGCAGTCTGGGTCGACAACAGCCGTAAGCAGCTCGAATGCCGGAAACGGCCAGGGCAGTTCTATCTGCAGACTTGGCATGCAAGTATTGCAATCAAGCCGATTGGTCTCGAGCGTGGGGCCTCGTTTTCAAAGATAGCGAGAATGGTAACAGAACATGATTCGCGTATGATTGACTTGTTTGTCACCAACTCTGCTTGGGTGGAAGAACATGCGGCGCTCGGAATGCTGTATCATGGAAAAATGATACGTACCGGCTCAGCTCGGGGGGATGCACTGATTAATGATAGAGACAACATCCGGTGCAAATTCCGTGAAAAATATGGTTTAGCTAAAGATACAAAGATTGCAATGTATGCGCCGACATTCCGCAGCCCCGAGTGTGAAAAAATCTCTGTAAATTAACTTTCCTCGAAAACATAAGGTCTTCTATGATAAACTATAATCAAATCATAGGAGGCCTTTTATCATGACAAGACAGAAAAAAGAGATTCACAAAGTAGAAATGACCGATGGCAAACGTGCCATCATTCAGCAACTGTTCTAAGAGTACAACATCGAAAACGCCACAGACATCCAAGATGCCCTAAAAGATTTGCTCGGTGGTACCATCAAGCAAATGATGGGAACGATGCTTCAGAGGGGGGGCAGATCTGATGTTACCGATAAAATCCTGCCTCAAATTAGGGAATATCCGGCGGCATTGAAGCATTGGTTTGATAATTGGGATGTAATGTTTTTATTTATCCAATAACCATTTCAGTACATTTTCTTTGCGTATGCCATCATAATCTGCCGTAGCACCGACTTCATCAAGGGTTAGCAGGTACTTCGGATAGTTGTCTTTGATTCGTTGCAATGGCTTTAGTTCTCGTTCCATGACTTCTGTTTGAAGTGTCGATTCAGAAACTTGATAATAGGCAAGACCTTGAGCGTTTTTGGCAACGAAATCTACTTCGCCGTTTGTCATGGAACCTACGTATACTTCATAGCCACGGCGTAATAACTCCAGATACACGGTATTTTCCAGGATATGTCCTGTATCTTGTCCATGCCGTCCTACCTTTAGATATCGCAATGCTGCATCGGTTATATAGTATTTCGGATTAATCTTCAACAATTCCTTGCCTTTGATGTCGAACCGCTCAGCTTGATAAATGAGCATACTGTCCTGTAGACCGGTCAGATATTTCTCAACCGTTTTGCTATCAATTTTACGGCCTGCACTAGTCATGGAGGCAGCAATCTTGCGTATAGAGAGAAGACTTCCCACATTTGCAAAAAGGTATTTGACAATGCTTTCAAGCATCTTGACATCATTCACATGCAGTCGTCCTACTACATCTTTTAAGATGACAGTATTATAGAGACCGAGCAAATACTCGTTGATGTCCTGTTGTTTACCTTCTAGCTGTAAAGTATAGGGGAAGGAACTTTCCGTAATATAATGTTCATAGATTTCCCGAAGAGAATGGTTGGACTTAAAACTGCTGGCCTCATAATACTCTTTGAATGACAGGGGAAGCATTTTTAGCTCGACATAACGGCCCGAGAGCATGGTAGCCAGATCACCGGACATGAAATATGCGTTGGAGCCGGTAATGTAGATATCGGCATTCTCTTTGATGAAAAGACTGTCGACAGCCTTTTCAAAATCCGGTACATGTTGAATTTCATCTAGGAAGATATAATTCATTCCTGTTGGCTGCATGTGAGAGATAACATACTTATAAAGAGCATGGTATTCCTGCAGATCTTCAAAAGCCAAGTCTTCAAAATTGATACTGATAATATTTTCTCTGGGAACACCTTGCGCTAAAAGATCGTTTTGGAATAACTCGAAAAGTTTTGACTTTCCGCAGCGTCTGATTCCGGAAACCACTTTTATAATATTTTTGTTCTTATGACGCTTCAAAAACTCCATGTATTCTTTTCGTTCTATAAGTTTCATAATTCCCTCACTTTCTAGTATATAGATTTTATTCTTTATGTATTAATATCATATCAGATATATGGAATAAAATCCATATATACAACAAGAAAGAATTGGTAGACAGGGTAGAAATACGCACTATATGATATAATGTTGATAAGAATCTTGGGTGAATGTTTGACTGATGGGGGATTGCGATGGCGGAGAAGATAAAGCCGGAACTTTTGGGATTTTTGCAGGCGGGGGGACTGCCGTATCGGATTTTGGTGGTGGAGAGCCTTTATTATCTGCCGGAGCTTCGGCAGATGTTTCCGCAGGCAGAGATTTCTGCGGTGGCGGCGGATGAGGAGGCTATCGAACCTTATCGGGATTGTCAGGTGGATTTTTGCGTGTTGGACTATCTGTCGGAGCGACTGCCGTTTGAGCGCGAGTATTTCGATTACATCATTTCGGATTTGACGCTCGAGGCCGTGGCTAATCCGCAGGATATTGCGGCTGGATTTTCGCTGTATCTGAAACAGACAGGGGCTTTTTTGACAAGCTTTCGCAATATCCGTCATTGGTCCGTGCTTGAGGAGATGATGGAGGGGCATTTTTACCATCTGGTAACCAGGCTCTATGCCAAAACGGATTTTGAACGGCTGCTTTATGCGTCTTATTATAAAAATGTCCGCGTGCGGCCGCAGCTTCGCCGGGCTGAGGATGATATTGTGGAGCGGCTGGTGGCTGCTGGTTTTGAAAACATCCATGAGGATTTGGAGACGGAGTTTTGGCTGGTAAGGGCGGAACGTTCCATGCCGGAGATGGTGCTATTGAAGTCGATGTATACGAAAGAGCAGCGCAAGGAGCTTTCGGATTATCTGCATCGTATTGAGTATGATGTGGATGCGGAAAATCAGTGCCGCTTGTTCTGGGCGTTTTACGAACAGTCGGCGTTGTTTGTTGACTATGTGGCGAACTTTATTCGTCAGGCGGTGTTCCATCCGGAATCGTTTTATCGGCGGTTGATGAAGTATTCGCGTTGGGAGCTCGATGAGATTTTGGCACTGCTGGAATGCACGCGCGAAAATGCTACTTCGCGGGAGGAGATTTGCTGGATTGAGAAATTGGAGCAGGAGCTGCAGGGGATGAAGTGAGGGTTGAGAATGGATTTGACGATAAAAAAAGATTTGGATGATACGAAGGTAGCCTTCATTACCTGCGTCAATAGCGAGGATTGGTATAGCGAATGCCGCCTTTACTTAGAGAGCCTCAAGATTCCGGCGGGGATGACTGCCGAGTTTATTCCCGTGCGAGGCGCAGCTTCGATGTGTGCGGGGTATAACATCGGCATGCATCAGTCCGATGCGAAATATAAGGTCTATCTTCATCAGGATACCTTGGTGGTCAATAAGGATCTGGTGGCAGATTTGCGGCAGCTGTTCCGGGATAATTCGGTGGGGGCGGTCGGCGTCATCGGCTGTCGCAGCCTGCCAAAGAGCGGTGTCTGGTGGGATGGGTTGCGGACGTATGGCCGCGTGCTGCATGCCTGTGAGCCGGAGAGTGTCGTGGATTCCCATTGCCGGGAGCCGGAGGGGCTTTGCCAGGAGGTGGAGGCTGTCGATGGCCTGTTCATCGCGACTCAGTATGATATTCCTTGGCGGGAAGATCTCTTTACGGGGTTCCACCTTTATGACACGTCGCTGTGCAAGGAAATGCAGCGCCGGGGACTCAAGGTGGTTGTCCCCAATCAGGAAAAAGATTTCTGGTGCATCCATTGTCCGAAGGAAAAACCGCTAGCGAAGGAGTATAAAGGATATCAGAAGATCTTTGTAAAAGAATACGGTGGGGAATTGAATCCAGAAGTGTAAGAGAGGGCCTTTCCTAATTGGAAGGGCTTTTTTTGTAATAAGAAGCAGGAAATCATTCAACTTTGTAGAATATAGGAAAATATGCGAAACTATGAGACAAATTAGGAGTTCTTTTGGAATGGATCACGATGCTTTGAATTGGCTTAGCTTGGCAGACAAGTTTGCGGCAGAGGGAGACCCGAGGGGGATGCGTGCCTGTGCAAAAGAGTTGTGGGATATGGATGCGGAAAGCATGGACGGTGCGGCTGTCATGGCCGAAGCCGCCCTGTATTCCGGTGAGCGCGAGGAAGCGCAGGCACTGGTAGAGGAAATCCTGGCCAAGAAACCAAAGCATTTGCGGGGACGTTTGGTGAAGGCTGGTTTGGCGGCAGTGGAGTTCCGTCTGGATGAGGAAATTCCGCTGTTGCGGGAGATTGTTGCCGAGGTGCAGCGCAAGCGGAATGCTTTGGAGCCGGATGATGCATACTTTGGGGTATTGACACATATCTTGAAGAAGGCGCGTGGCTGGCTGGCCGATGCGGAGTATCTGGCAGCACGTCCTGATAACGCGGCAAAAGAGCTTTTGGCTCGCAGTAAAATCTGTGAAGAGCCATTGGAAAAGGCAGAGATGTACAGCAAGTACCTCTTTATGTGCAATTACCGGGAGCAGTCGATTTATGAGAGCCGTGGGGCGGCAGAGGCGTATGAACCGATGCTTTCCATTACGCCATATCTTCATGAGGATGTGAAGAAACTGCCTGAGAAAAAGCTTCGTATCGGTTATTTGTCGCCAGATTTTCGCGAACACGCGGTGGCATCCTTTTTGGAACCACTCTTAAAAGATTATGATGGGGAATATTTTTCCGTTTATTGTTATTCGACAGGGCGTTCTGACCATGTCACGAAGAAGATACGGGCCTGCCATATTCACTGGCGGGAACTTCGAGGGCGCAGCCCGCGGACTGCGGCCCGTCTCATTGCCGAGGATCAGATTGACATCTTGATGGATTTATCCGGGCATACCCAGGGGAGTTGCCTGCCGATTATGGCTTTTCGGCCGGCGCCTGTCCAGCTGGCTGGGATTGGCTACATGAATACGACAGGGTTGTCGACTGTGGATTACTTCCTGTCCGATGAGGTATGTCTGCCCACTGGAGAAGCGACGGCGGAGGGGTTCGTCGAGAAGATCCTGCGCCTTCCTGATTCCCATCTTTGTTACCGTCCGGGATTTGCTCGGGAGATACCATCAGCTGGTACTGAGGCGCCATGTTTGCGCAATGGGTATGTTACCTTTGGCAGTTTCAATAACTTTGCCAAGGTGACGGATGAAACCTTGCTCATGTGGCGCAGCATCCTGGATCAGGTGCCTGATTCCCGCTTGGTCATCAAGGGGAAAATCTGCAGCATTCCTTCTGGGCAGGCTATTGTGAAGGAACGCCTGGCCCGTCTGGGGGTGAATATGGCACGGATTGAACTTCGCCCCTACAGCCCCGATTATTTGGAACAGTATCGGGACATTGATATCGCGCTGGATGCGATGCCCTATAATGGCGGCCTTACGACTTGTGAGGCACTTTATATGGGAGTGCCGGTGGTAAGCCTGCGGGGACGCAGCCACGGGGCACGATTTGGCGCGTCGATTCTCACCAATGCCGGGGTGCGGGAGCTCGTGGTGGAAAACGATTTGAACTATGTACGCCGTGCCGTTCAGCTGGGGAAATCCCCTGAATTGATAGGGGCATACCAT
>CALYVJ010000135.1 GCA_945494195.1 uncultured Selenomonas sp.
ACCAGATCATAGGGAACCTGATACTTTTTAGCCGCCTCGAAAAGTTCATCCTCCCGCAGGGAAGCGATGGCCGCCATTTGCTGATTGATTTTCCGCATGTGGTGCACGGCCTGCACCACATCGCCGGTTCCCGGCTCCCCCTTCGTGCGGATCATTGCCGCACCCTCGCTGATGCGGCGCAGGGCCTCGCCAAGGTCACGGGCACCGCAGACAAAGGGCACGGCAAACTTCCGCTTGTCGATATGATAGACATCGTCTGCCGGGGACAAGACCTCACTCTCATCGATATAGTCGATTTCGATGGCCTGCAGCAGCTGCGCCTCGACGATATGACCAATGCGGCACTTGGCCATGACGGGGATGCTCACGGCCTCCTGGATGCCGCGGATCATCGCCGGATCGCTCATGCGGGCCACACCGCCTGCCGCGCGGATATCAGCAGGGATGCGCTCCAGCGCCATAACAGCGCAGGCACCGGCCTCCTCCGCGATCTTTGCCTGCTCCGGCGTCGTAACATCCATAATCACGCCGCCCTTGAGCATCTGCGCCAAATTCTTATTGAGCTCATAACGATTGCCAATACCTTCTGTTTTCTCTGCCATAGCCAAGTCTCCTTTGTATTCTCGCGTAATGAATGGAACACCTCTAGGATAACGCACATCTGGCCATAGAAAAATAACCAAAATAAAAATATAACCAAAGGCCAGATCCCCCTAACTGCTGGAAATCTGACCTTATTGGCCTTGCGTGTCCAAAGTCAAACTTAATGCTTCTCTGAACTAGCGATAAGCTGTCTTTAAACAACCCCTGCTAAGATAGAACCAATGACGTCCCTGATGCAACTAGGAGGATATAGCTATGCCAGAAGAAAACACCACCGCCAAACAACATGACGAAGAGATCCGCCAGGATTGGTCAGCCGCCCTGGCCTCCGTCGAAGAGGGGGAAGACCTCTCCATGGACATCGGCTGGTGCTTCACCGACAACGATATCAAGGAGCTGACCAAACTGCATAAGGCCAATCAGCATCGAGAAAAAATCGAAAGCCTGCTGGTCGACTGCAACTTCATCACCGAAGCCTGCGACTTCAATGCAGGAAAATACGACGCCTATCTCTGATAGATAAAAAATGCCCAGAGGATTTCGACATAAATCCTCTGGGCATTTTATAATACCTAAAAATCTCCTTGAAACTATTGCCATCAAATGTTATGCATAAACTCCGTGAAATTATCTACCGGCATAAATCTCGCCTCATCCCCCAATGCAGCGAAGTGTTCTTTGCCACACTGGATTTTTTCTCTTTCCGTAGGACGCAAGGCGTCAACATCTTTATTGCCCTTGGTTTCCAACACGAAGTACAGTTTCTTTTCTCCATTCTGGTCAATCATCACAGCCCAGTCAGGATTATAGGAGCCCAAGGGCGTACTGATTTTGAACCAGTCCGGCAGTTTGGCATAAAGATATACATCTTCGTTATCCTCAAAGGACTGGGCAAACTGCCGTTCATTCTCGCTGTCGTAGACCACATAGTTATAAGGGCTTTTGGTACTTTCCAGCATATTGCTTTCAAGATATCCCTTGAGTTCTTCCGACTCAAAGAGTTCCTGACAGTAGTATTCGCTGTCCCCGAGCCGTTGATATTTAATACCGTCCACAATCAGCGACTTCATCACGGAGCGCAGAATTTTGGCAGTGTTTTCCATGAACACCTGCGGATTTTTCTGGAAATCCTTCAACCGATTGCCGTAATCATCAAAGGGAATCCAGTTGCCCTTCTCATCCTGTCTGGTGCCGGTTAAGAGTTCCACAATGGTACGACGGGTCAGATTGGTTTCGTTTTGCAGGTAGGCGACAATATCCGGCAGGAAATTACTGGAACCGTATGTGCTTACAGCCCGGTCAGCCACTACCTTGGTTTCGACACCACCCGTACCGATGGTTAAATCCGCCTTGGTCTGAATGATTTTCGGCGAAGGAATCTTCATTTCCAAAGCCATTTGCTTACGGTAGCGCCGCAAGAGTTCCTTTGTGGAGAAATCCACCCGATAAGTGGTCTTCCACTTAATGCTGTCCCATAATTCCTTGAATTCCGGAGACAGGAAAACTTCTTTGTTGAGAACAGCCTCACGCCGTTCGCGCTTTTTGTGAATCGGCACGGTTCTGCAGGCCTGCATACAGATTTCCTGTATCTGCGCCTTGTAGGGAGCCAGTTCTTCTGCTACCACGAATTTATTCTGCTGGATATCGGCTTTCAGCGATTCCTGAATATTGCCATCGTCATCCACATAGCCATATTCTTTCAGGGATTCCATGACCATTTCGGCCTTCTCTGTGCCCAGATAAGCAGTTTCTTCCCCTGCCGCATCTGTTGCCACTTCCTCTGCCAATACGGGTACGAGGATATTGGCAAAGTTGGCGGTTTCCAACACACGGAAACGGATGCCATCGTCCTCGTATTCCTTCTGCAGGGAGCTGGCAAATTCGTCATAGCTTTCATTGGCCATAACGGTAAGGATATTCAGATTGGCATCATACTGCCGTTCGCCCGTCTGATTGACACACAAGCGCAGACCGCGGCCGATTTCCTGCCGCTTCTTGATGGTGCTCTTGGTTTCATTCAGTGTACAAATCTGGAACACATTCGGATTGTCCCAGCCTTCCCGCAAAGCCGAGTGGGAGAAGATAAAGCGAATCTTGCAGTCAAAGGAAAGTAGCCGTTCCTTATCCTTCATGATGAGGTTATAGGTGCTGTCATCTGCCGCTGTGGAACCGCTGGTATCCTTCCAATGCCCCGGCTCATTCTTCTTGCCTTTATCGGCAGAAAAATAGCCATCATGAACGAGTTCAGCCTCATCATCTTCATTATGGAGCCTATGCCACAAATCGTGATATTTCGGACGGCGAATCACATCCTGATAGATTTCCTCAAACCACTTGGCATACTTGCCCTTCACGGCATTGCCCTCGGCATCGTATTCGCGGTAGTTAGCCACCCGGTCAATAAAAAACAGGGAAAGAACCTTGATGCCTTTGGGATTCAGTTCCAGTTCCTTGTTCAGATGTTCCTCAATCGTTGCCCGCATCTGCTGGCGCTTCATTTCGTCATCATGGACCGTACCAATGGCCTTGCCCAAATGCAGGATATCGCTGCAGCTGGTGAAGTCCATATACTCACTGCCTTCTGCGCAGTAAATATCCTTGACGATATAGCCCTCGTACACATCACGGCCACCGGATTTTTCGTAGAGGTCATCCCCCTGCTTCACGGTAACGGCTTTCCTCTGGACAACGCCCCTTTTGTTCTGCACGTCCATTTCCACCCGTGCCGTAATGGGGGATTTCTTGTTGTTGACGGATTTCAAGAGCAGATAGGCTTCGTTATGGTCATCCTGGGCGGCAAAGCTCTCCACTTCGATGCCTTTGACCAGTTTCTTGGCAAAGCTGTCCACGGCATTCAGGCGATAAAGCTTGTTCTCCACGCGGATAGGCGTTGCCGAATAACGAATCGTACACAGCGGATTCAAGGATTCCACCGCCTCCACCTGTGCATCGGTGCTGATGGTGGACTGCGGCTCGTCAATCACGACAATAGGCTTGGTTTCGCGCACCAAATCAATCGGCTTGGACTCGCCAAACTTCTTGTCGTTGTAGCGGTTAATCAGGTTCAGGTCATTCTGGAAGGAATTGATGGTCATGACCATAATCTGAATATCATTGCTCGTGGCAAAATCGCGGATTTTCTCAATATGCTTGCCGTCATAGACAAAGGCATCATAATTTACATTGCTGTAAAGCCCACGGAAATGATCACGGGTTATCTCGATGGTCTTCTGCACGCCTTCCTTGATGGCTACGCTCGGCACAACAATAATGAACTTAGTAAAGCCATACGCCTTGTTGAGTTCCAACAATGTGCGCAGGTAAACGTAGGTCTTGCCGGTGCCGGTTTCCATCTCAATATCGAGATTCAGCTTGTGATTCGGCAAAGAGCTGGACTGAGGCAGACCATGCCGCAGCTGTACCGCACGGATATTATTCAGCAAATCTTCTTCGTCAAGCATCAGTCGATTGCCAATGCCCTGTCCCAAAGTCAGTTGTTGGCTTTCATCGCCAAAACCTAACGCCATCTGTTCATTCGTAATCGCAGCCACCGTGAATAAGGATTGTTTCGGCGTTTGTCCCTGAAAAACATCACGGACAGCGGCAATGGCCTCCTGCTGGTAATCGAGGGTGGAGTCAAATTTCAGTTTCATTATCCATCACCTCACACGCACACAAAACTGTCTTCATCAAGACCTGCCACTTTCAGCGTTTCCTTGACATTGGTCTTATCCATATCCGAGGCAAAGCCCGTATCACGGAACACCACCTGCCAAAGTTCCGACTCATATTCTTCATGCAGTTTCACGGCCGCTTCCGCCACAGCAGTCGTGATATTCCGTCCCAGACAAATCATCAGGGCACCGCCACCGATAATATAGACCGTCTCGCCTGCGGCCTGTTCTTCCTCAATTTGACAAGTCAAATCCAGCCCCATCTTGAGCATGATTTCATAGAGTACATCCTGTTCGGTGCGATCAGGCAGGAAATTGTCCGTGGCCTGTTGCAACGTCATCACCAAATCATCCGGCTGCGGATTCCATTTCTGCAAATTGGAGCTGTCCAGCTTAAACACCTTAAAGCCAATATCCAAATCCGCCGCCTTATCACCGGCTTCCGCCTTGATTTTCTCCCCAGCACGGCGAATACGTTCTTTGCCGATTTCGCAGATATTTTTATAACCTGCTTTGTAGGCTTCGCTCTTTTTATCGGTTGGTTCGGGTAGTTGTACCATAATAAATTTGCGATGGGCATTATCTTCGGCATTAAGCTGCATAACAGCATGAGCTGTTGTTGATGAACCAGCAAAAAAATCAAGAACAATGTCCTTTTCACAAGTAAATGATGATATATGTTCCTTACATACATCCGTGACCTTAGGCGTATCAAAAGGAATATTCATAATTCCAAGCATATCAGTATCGCTTCCGCCATAATATATAATAGATGGTATATTTTCATACATATTTTCCCTTAGCAAATACTTACTATTCGGAATTGTTGTTTCATCTTTCCCAAAAATAATTCTTCCATCTTCAAGCATTTTTCTCATTGTAGCGGATGGATTTCTCCAACCGCGCTCTGGTAATGGACATTTTTTTCCAGTCAACGGATGAACTAATGGAATAAAATAATCATCAGGAGCCTTCTTTTTATTCGGCCATGCCATTGATACAGGTCTATAAACCTCACCTTTTTCATCAATCTTGTTATAGGCTTTTTCACCACCGCTAAAATCAGTTTGTTTTCTCATCCAAGCAGCAAAATCAGTATTAGCTTGTTCAAGAGTATAGTTCTGTGATATTTTATTAAATAGTTGTCTTGCTTTTTGAATAATTGTAGCCGCATTTTTCTTAGGTCGTTGAATTTTACAAGCATCTGTAAGAATAACTTTATTTTTCGCATATACCAAAATATACTCATGCTGATAGGAAATGCCTTTCGCATCTCCTTTTGGATTACGTTTATCCCAAATAATAGTCCCTATATCATTTATTTTTCCGAACACATCTTCACATATCTTTTGAAGATTCTCTATTTCATTTTCATCAATATTTATAAAAATCACGCCATCATTAGTCAGTAAATTTCGAGCCAATCTCAATCGCGGATACATCATATTCAACCAATCCGTATGGAACCGTCCATTGCTTTCCGTATTGGTATCAATCTTATTTCCTTCGCCATCAACTTGTCCTGTAACTTCTTTATAATTTTGGA
>CALYVJ010000136.1 GCA_945494195.1 uncultured Selenomonas sp.
GGATGTGTACGTATGAAAAAAAATCAGTTCCGTGATTGCTGGTATGCTGCTTATGCTATGTACCATATGCATTTCTCCAGTCTATGCCACCGATTATTACATGGGGCAATATTCCAATGGCAACCATACTTGGCTAATGTCGGATAGCATAAAAATTGGAAACCATCAAAACTTTGAAGTCACGATAAAATCGGTTCGAAATAACGAAGTACGCAATTACATCCATTATGTTTTTCCGGCGGCGTGGGTCCTAATGGATACATCGAGACGTTCAGCAGTTCTGATGGCCGCAGTGGGGAAATAAATGCCAGCGGCCTCAACCAATGGTCACCCGTCGAACACAATATTTATAGCCACTACCAAACTGTATGGTCGGCACATATAACAGGACATTGACGAAAATAATCCGCTAAGGAGCGTGGTACATTATGTTGCGAATACTGACATCTTGTTTTTTCGCCCTGCTGCTATTTATCCCTTGTTCAATAGGACAAGCCGATTCGCTATATCCGGAAACTCTCGGCAACGGCAATTGGTATCTTTGGGATATCAATCGTGACCATTCCTATGCCGATGGAGACCCATTCATCCCTCACACCGCGGAAGTAGCTTTTGTCTCAGCCTGCAAGATGCGTTTTTACAACGATACCATGGGATACAGCCCTAGTCTTCAGCAATATCATCGTGTTATTGATGAAGATTTTTATCGCCGCTTGAACATCTGAATCCATCAAAAAATCCTCGTTGGCTTCTGCTAAGCCAACGAGGATTTTTTCGCAATCATTATATTTTCTTATTTCTCCCCACGACGGCCGTGATAGAGGCACCATGGTTCTTCGGACATATAGTCACCCTCGTGGTAATAGGCAGCACGGGCGCGGCAGCCGCCACAGGCACCTTTGTAGTTGCAGGTACCACAGCCACCACTATAGTCCAAGGTTCTGAGTTTCTTCAGAACTTCACTGTTTTCCCAGATTTCATCAAAAGGAGTTTCGTGGACGTCACCGAGTTCCATAGTAAGGTAGGCGCAGGGCTGTACCTTGCCCCGCGGACTGATGATGCAGTAGGACAGGCCTGCCAGACAGCCGCGATGAAAACGGCTCTTATAGCCCAGCTGGTCGGCAATGCGCAAGAACTGCGGCGCACAAGTCGGCTTGAGTTCGATGTCGACTTCCTGCTGCTTTTTCATAATGCGCGTAAGCACATTTTCATATTGCTCAGCCCGCAGGGATTCTTCCTCGATAGTCTTGGCTCTGCCCGTAGGCACGAGGAAGAAGAAATGCACGGCTTTCGCCCCAAGTTCCACGGCAAAATCCACCATGTCTTCCACTTCTGCCTGATTCCAATCCATAATGGTCATATGGATCTGGAAAGGGATTCCCGCCTCACGACAGTTCTTCATGCCGACCACGGCACCGTCCCAGCCGCCAGGGAAATTGCGGAATTTATCGTGCTTCGCTTTATCCAGCGAGTCGAGGGAAATCCCCATGCCTTTCGCCCCCGCCGCTTTGAGTTTTCCCGCCACCTCCGGCGTAATCAGCGTACCGTTGGTACCAAATACCGGAATCAAATGCAAATCCGCAGCATATTTTACCAATTCGAAGATATCAGGACGCGTCAGCGGCTCACCGCCCGAGAAAATCATGATTTTAAAGCCAGCCTTGGCAATCTCACGCAAAAGTTTCTTGGCCTCTTCCGTATTCAGTTCTTCCTCAGCCTTGCAGCCCGCATCGCGATAACAATGAGCGCAATACATATTGCAGGCATTGGTCGTATTCCAGGATATGATTTTCATCTTATTTGCCCTCCGTCAAACCAATTTCTTCATCGGTCAGATAGCAGGAGGGATCCGATTCCCAGAAATCGCCCGTGACCGCTTCGGCCCGGGTGCGGAAGTTGCCATTGCAGTTGTCAAGCCATTTGCATTTCGCACAACGCCCCTTGAGCAGTGGCTTGCGGTCTTTGAGCCCTGCCATAATCGGGTTGGATACATCCGACCAGATGTCGCCGAATTTGCGTTCCCGCACATTGCCAAAGGTATGATGCTGGGTGAACTGGTCCGGATGGACATAGCCTAGCGGATCGACTTCACCAAAGGCGATGCCCGAGCGGTTGCCACCATTCATAGCAATGTATTTCTTGATTTGCGCCGCCGTCTCATCTTCACCAGCCGCCAAAGCCTTGAGATACATATAGACGCCGTCACAGTGATTATCCACCGTCAGGATTTCTTTTTCCAAGCCGCGGTCCTCAAAATCTTTCGTGCGTCGAATGATGATATCCATAGCACGACGGGATTCCTCCGGGGTAACATCCTGATCCACCATATGCTCACCACGTCCCGAATACACCAGATGGTAGAAGCAGACGCGATTGATGTTCTCGCGCTCGATAAAATCGAAGATATTGTCGAGTTCCTGGATATTGTGATGATTGATCGTGAAACGAAGGCCAACCCGCTGTCCTACGGCGACACAATTTTTGATGCCTGCCATCGCCTTTTCATAGGCTCCTTCGACACCGCGGAATTTATCATTAACATCTTTCAAACCATCCAAGGAGATGCCGACATAGCCCACGCCAATATCTTTGATTTGCTGGGCCACTTCCCGCGTAATCAAAGTACCATTGGTCGAAAGGGTCGGACGGACCCCCTTTTTCTGGGCGTACTCTGCCAGTTCGAAAAAGTCTGGACGAATCAGTGGCTCACCACCCGAGAACAGCAAAACCGGAACCTTGAAGTCCGCCAAATCATCAATGAACTTCTTGGCTTCCTCAGTCATCAGCTCATTTTGGTATTTTGAGGCATCGGAGCCCATATAGCAATGCATGCATTTAAGGTTACAAGTCTTGGTGGAGTTCCAGACTACCACCGGGCCCATGCCCTCAGCCGCACCATTGCGCATCGAATGCGCATTCTTGGTATAGCGCAGATTATCCCCAAAATACTCCCGCGCAAACAACAGTTTCGTTACACTAATCATTACCTTCTACACTCCTAAAACATCTAAACACACAATCCAATTATTTTCTTACCCGAATGCCATCAAGAATCAGCCGCGTTTTCATTTCAACATTTTCTTGGAACGAAATCGCCAATTTGCTAAGAGCTGCCGCCTGATAAATGGAATGGAACATCTCCGCAATGAGCTCTGGCGGTACGTCTTGGCGAATCTCGCCCCGTTCCTGTCCTTCCCGCAGGATGCGCTCGTAAAGCCCTTTAAAGCCCGGTGATGCTACCTTGGGCTGTTTGTCACTGCCCTCGGGAAGCCCCGAGTGCTCTGCTGCCGATATGAACAAAGGCAATACATAGCGGTTCTTGTCCAAAAAGCACGCCGTAATGCGGCAACCAGCCTCTAAGAGCTCATCTGCCGGACGATTTGCTGCTTTGAGCTCTCGCAGCGCCTCTGCTACCTCCGTTACCATCTGCTGTATCAGCTGCACGAGTATCTCTTCCTTGGACTGAAAATAATTGTAAAAGGTTCCAATTCCAAGATCTGCCGCATTCATGATATCTGCCACCGAGGTTTCCTTGAACCCCTTTTGGCTGAACTGCTCTACTGCTGCATCGAGGATTGCCTTGCGGGATTGCATTTTTTTGCGTTCTCGGCGCCCCATTTTCTCCTCCATCTCACTCGCTCCTATCCTAAGGCATTTCGTATTGATATATCGTCTGATTTATCTTTTCCTATTCTATTATATCGAAAAATTATCTTAGTGAAAAGACAAAAATGAACTATATTCATATTTCGTGAAATTCTAACCAAAATCCTTCTTCCCGATATAAGGAAACCGGATTCATCCTGACGATGAATCCGGTTTGACTTGTCATTTTTGACCGATCCATGGGCCTGTCAATCCTGACGATAGAATTTAAAGATGTCCGCAGTTTTCTTTTCACCATTGTCGCCAATGACAAAGAGCTTGAACTTCGAGCCATCTTCAAGGCCCTGGGAGCTGACCTGAACCGTGTATTTGCCATCGGTAAGTCCCGTGACCTCCTGGCTTATGGTGAAGTGATAGGCACCACCGCCCCAATAATGCATGGAACCTTCGCCTTTGGCATCCCCTTTGCCGCTGGTAGGCGTAACGGTCCATTTGTCGCCTTCAACGGTTCAGCCGCTAAGCGACATAGTCTCAAAGTCGCCATTCTTCAGCAGGTTTGCCTTCGGTTTAATCTCCACATCACATTCCACCGGCTGATTGATAGCAGGAATACGGCCCGTAACGGTATAGTCGCCCTCCTGGGCAAAGACCGGTTTTGCCTCATCCTACGCAATCGGCAAAGTTTCCATATGATCATCGGAGAACGTTACCAGCACCTGTTCTGGCAACGAAACCGGAATGCCCGTACTGCCTTCCACATCGAGATAGTCCACATCGCTTACTTTGATGGGCTTCGTGGGCTGGCTGCTGTCCGAAACATCACGGTAGACATTCCAGGATTCCAGGGCCTTGCCATTTTTGTCGAACATCGAGAGATTCTCCCATTTGTTCCCTGCACCGGCCTTCCAGCCTGCTCCCGGCACGGCATACCAGTCCGGCTCCCAGTAGAACATGCCCAGGCTGCGGCCATTGAGCACCTTTGCCAAATCATTCATAACGCCGCGGAGCCCCGAAGCCTGTCCCTGAACCGTAGCCGCAAAGTTGGAACGGCGCTCCTCGGCTTTCCCGTAGTGGTTCTTTTCCATATCGTAGTTATCCGTAGTGAAACCATAAGCGGTCTCAGCCACTACTACGTCCTTGCCATAACGCGTGGCCATGTCATCAAGATTCTTCTGAAGTGCCGCGAGTGAACCATGCCAGAACGGGTAATAGGAAAAACCGATAACGTCAAAATCATTGACGCCATTATCCTTTACCAGGCGGTCGAAGAACTTGCGATACATCCCATTATCTGCACCATCCGGCAGATGGATCATCAGCTTAATCGAAGGATCGATGTCGCGAACCGCCTTGAGGCCGCTGGACATGAGCTCCGCAAAAGCCTTGCCATTGTCATTGCCCGGCAGCTTGCCAATCGGCCACATCATGCCGTTGTTGATTTCGTTACCAATCTGGATCATATCCGGCATAGCACCCTGGCTCTGGAAATTCCTCACGACTTTCTGGGTGTACTCGTAGACATGCTTGACCAGCTGGTCCTTATTGTCCTTCTTCCAGGCATAGGGTGTATATTGCCGCAAAGGGTCTGCCCAGCCGTCACTATAATGGAAATCCACCAGCACTTTAAGTCCCAGTGCCTTGACGCGCTTCGCGAGTTCTACGGCTCTCACCTCATCGGTGTTGCCGCCACCGCCCAAAACACCATGTTTCGGGTCATTCCAAATGCGCACGCGAATCCAGTTGACCCCATGATTCTTCATGATCTGGAGTTCATCCATCTCCTGGCCGTCGGTATCGTAGAATTTTGTCCCTAAGGCTTCCCTCTCCGGCAGCATGGATACATCGGCACCTTTGATAAAATCCTCACGCAAGCCCGGAATCGGATTGACCTGCACGGCAGCCTCCGACGCAGAAAGGCCAAAACAAAACGTGCCAGCAACCAACGCCGAAAGCATCAGCGATTTCAACATCTCTTTTTTCATTTTCCTACCTCACCAAACATCAGAAGCTGTACGACAATGCAGCCAACAGGATATCATCATAACGGCCAAAAGTACCGTAATCCCCATCGCCCCAATGCTTGTCATACGGATTGAGTTTATAGTAAGCCATCTCAAAGTTGGTATTGGACGCCAGCATGATCTGCGTACCAAGACCCCAGCCGCGGGT
>CALYVJ010000137.1 GCA_945494195.1 uncultured Selenomonas sp.
AAAGAGGACATATGACACTATTTTTATAAAAAAAACTTATAACCTATATAGGGAAAAATAATTAGTATACATTCATGGGAGATGGTAGAATCTATAGGGTGTGTAGATGTAATGTTTGGGATGTAGTTTTAGGAGGAGTCGATTATGGGTTTTGATCAACTAAAAGTGACCTATAAGCTAATGTTGATTGTCGCGGTAGCGGCAATAGCTATGATTGGAATCAGTGTCACCGGACATCGTTCGCTCAGCAATGCGGATAATGCGATGAAGAGCATGTATGACCATGAGATGCAGGGGGTACAGAAACTCGGAACGGCAGTGGAATTCAGCCGTGTCTTGATGGTAAAGACCCTGCAGTCAGTAACGTTGCATGACAATCCGGAACGTCTCAAGAAGGTATTGGGACAGAAACAGGAAGCTGAGGAAAATGTCGAGAAATCGATAGCGGAATACAAAGCCGCTGTCAAAGGCATGCCGATTGAGGATACTTCCGATATTGATACGCAGTGGGCCAATTACAAAAAGATTATGAACAACACGGTGGAATTGGCCAAACAGGGCAAAAACGCAGAAGCATTGAGCTACTATGAAAAAGAAGGTTCGCCGGCAACCCGTGGGTTGCGCGATGCTTTTCACAACCAGCAGCAGAAGGTCAACGAACAGGCCGAGGCCAATGAACAGGCCAGCTGCGATGCCAACAGCACGGCGGCTATGATGATTATGGTGGTTACGCTGGTAGCACTGCTGGTGCAGGCAGGTGCCAGCCTTCTGACGGCACGCAATATCACTAATGCCCTTGATGCAATGCGGGCCGTATGTGAAAAACTCCGTGATGGCGACTTCCGCGGTACGGCACTGGCCCTTAACCGTGGCGATGAATTCGGGCACCTGTCCCGGGTCCTTTCGGAGATGCAGCAGAAACTTGGCACCTATATGCGGGGCATCAGCAACGCCATCAAGGATATCAGCTCGTCTTCGGGCAACCTGAAAGAGGCTTCCATGCAGTCGGCCCAGGCATCGGTCCAGTCGGCGGAGTCCGTCGGTGAGGCTGCTCATCTGGTTATTGAACAGGAAAACAAGATTAAGGAAAGCCAGGATCTTTTGTTGAAGGTCAACGATTCGATTCAGACTATGCGTGCCCATGCTAATGCGGTAACGATGAATTCCATGACGGCTGCCGATGAGGCAAAACAGGGCAATAAGGCACTGGAGACCTCCGTCCGCGAAATCCGCGATGTGGAGGCAACGGTCAGCAGCACGGCCGAAATGGTAAGCCGCCTGGGCAACCGTTCCGAAGAAATCGGTGCAATCGTAGATACGATTTCGGAGATCGCCAGCCAGACGAACCTGTTGGCGCTCAACGCTGCCATCGAGGCAGCTCGTGCCGGCGAGCAGGGCCGTGGCTTCTCGGTCGTGGCTGAGGAAGTCCGCAAACTGGCGGAGCAGTCTGAGGAAGCCGCCCAGAAGATTGCCAAGCTCATCAACGCGATGCAGCAGGATACCTCTGAGGCCGTTGCATCCATGAAACAGGGCTGTGATGCTGTTGTGTCTGGGGCTAAATCCGTTGAGGAACTCCAGGCCGTATTCAACCGCATCCATGACTTGGTACAGGATGGTGCCGAGAAGACGAAGGAGATGGATGAAGCGATCCGCATGGTAAATAAGGATGCGCAGAACATCTCTGATTCGGTCACCGAGGTCAGCAGCAAGGGCCAGGAAGTGTCCGAGCATATGGAATCTGTATCGGCAGCAACCGAAGAGCAGTCTGCTTCTTCGGAGGAAATTGCCTCTGCCAGCGATACCCTTTCCCATATGGCAGCCGAGCAGGAGCAGGCACTCAAGCAGTTTAGATTCTGATATAGTTTTATATACTTCCGCCAAGGTCATGCCACTAGGGCATGGCCTTGGTTATTTTTTTTACTTTGACCTATTGACTTTTTGCCTATTTGATTTATAATAAGAAATGAAAAGAGGGAAACCTCTAGAGATAAATCAATACCATGAGCTGTTGAAACTTATGGCGCAGTTTTGAAAGGGGCGACAGTTATGTTTGGTTTAGTTCCGTTTGGTGCAAGAAACAATCTCGCAAAGAGCAGTGAGCGTCCACAGTCGATTTGGGATGTATTCGATGAACCATTTTTCAAAGATGATTTCTTCCCGGCTATGGACCGTTGGAATGGTGCGGGCGGCATGCGCGTCGATGTCAAAGATAACGGGAACAGCTATGAGCTTACTGCTGATTTGCCGGGGATGGCAAAGGAAGACATTCACCTGAGCTATCAGAACAGCTATCTGACTATTTCGGCTCAAAAGGATGAGTCGAAGGAAGAAAAAGACGAGGCGGGAAACTACATCCGGCGTGAGCGCCGCTCAGGGTCTATGAGCCGCTCGTTCTATATCGACAATATCGATGAGAGCCGCGTCACGGCAGAATTCAAAGACGGAGTCCTGCACGTGAATATGCCGAAAGCCGCTGAGGTTCAGCACTCGACCGAGATCGAGATAAAATAAGCCTTCTAAATAATTCCCTAAACATAAATTCACAGCAAAAAACCGGCTGACAAAGAGTCAGCCGGTTTTTTGCGTCCAAGGTTATGGGATTTGCTTGTTGGCACCGGGACCGTCCTGAGAAACCGATACCTTGGTATCGGCAAAGGTGCGCATGTCATTTAGCATGTGCAGGGCGGCTTCGGTGATGTTTAAGCCCAAGGTGGCGATAATGCCGCCGGGCAGGGTGATGCCAGCCTGCAGTAGTGCTGGCTGGACGTGGAGGATATAGGGGCGGACTTCCGGGCATAAAAGCTCGGTGTAGCGGGCGATGATTTCCGTGGCTTCGTCATCGAGCAGGATGAAACTGCTGTTGTGAGCCGCGGCGATAATAGCACCGATAATGGCCCCGATAGCTCCCTGGTAGGCCTCTGGGGCCTTTTGCAAGAACTCGTCCGCCTGATAGCGCAGACTGCCGTCTGGATTCAACAGGGTAGTCGCAAATTCTGTAGCCGCCGTTCCAAAGGGCGCATCTTCGTCGAGTTCCGTCAGTGCCAGTCCCAAAAGTGGGTAGGTCAGTGACAGGTACTCTGCCTGTTCGCGGCCAAAATCGAAAGCGGCTGTTGGCGGCAGGCCGTCTCGCAGGTGGGCAAGCGTTACATCGGCGCCAGCATGCTGGGCAAAGGCGGCGGTGAGCTGAGCTTGCAGGGAATTGGTTTGGCGGCCGGTAAAGACCAGCAGAGCCCGTTCCATGCCACATTCGGGCTGGTCACTGCCGATGATGCTGGCTATCTCGGCGGCAATTTGTTCCAGATAACCGAGACTGTTGAGCGGCTTGGCCAGATTGTTGATGCGGTGCTGGCAGTTATGCAGGGCCTCGTAATCGAGATCCTGCATCGTGTGCAGGTAGAAATCAAAGGTTTTATCGGTAATCTTGGGGATGGTGTGGCGCATGAATTCCTGATGGAAGGGCGTTTCGACAGGTTCCTGGGGGAGCTTGTCGATTACATCCCATGCGGAGAGTACCGCCTCCAGCATCGTGACGAGGAGACTGGAGCCGCAGGCTTCGCCGAGTTTCAGATCCAGGTCCATCAGTGGCAGCAGGTCGAGTTTTTCCAGGGCGAACTGGTGTGATTTCTCTGCGCTGAGGTGGGAGGCCATCACATAGTCGATGGAATCCGGGGCGATGGCTTGGGCAATCAAAGCGGCGGCGCTGGTGTTGGCACCATCGAGGATTACCGTACCGTGACGGGCGGCGGCACCGAGGATCATGCCGGCAATGGCACCAAATTCAAAGCCGCCGACTTTGGTCAGGACATCGATTCCGTCGCTGCTGTCAGGCTGGTTGATGTCAAGGGACTGTTGGACGATGCCTATCTTCTTTTGCAGGCGTTCGTCGGAAATATTGGTGCCCCGGCCAGTTGTTTCTACGGCCCGGCGCCCGCAGCAGGCGGCGGTGATGGCCGCGCTGACGGTGGTGTTGGCGATGCCCATTTCTCCGGGCAGGATGCAGTCAAAGCCTTTGTCCATGACTTGATTGGCAAGATCGATGCCCGTTTCCAGGGCCAGAATAGCCTGTTTCCGGGTCATGGCGGGGCCTTCGGCAATATTGGCGGTGCCGTCGGCGATGTGGCAGTCGATGAGTCCTGGAATATCCGAAGCATCGGCGGCGATGCCCAGATCGACCACCAGCAGCTCAGAATCGCAATATTTGGCGAAGGCATTGGCGGCTGCTCCCTGACTGATGAGATAATTGCGAGTCATCTGCAGGGTAGTCTCGGGGGGATAGGCGCTGACGCCCTCTGCGGCCACGCCGTGGTCGGCGCAGCAAATGATGGTACATTTTTCCGGTGCTTGGGGATGGCGCTTTCCGGTTATGGAAAGATAACGCAGCAATAGATCCCGGAGACCGCCGAGGCTTAGATCATCATCCTCCATGACCTGATTGATGCGTTTGGCCGCCGCTTGGGGGATTTCCCAATTGGCGGGTTCGATGGTGGCGATGGTTTGTTCCAGCAGGCTCATCCGATTTGCGCCTCCTTCGGAACTTGCTTCAATGACAGACCGATGCGGTTGCGTTTTTCGTCAATGCTGATGACCATGACATTCAGCACATCACCGATAGACAGGACATCCAGGGGATGCTTGACCCGTTTCTTGGACAATTCGGAAATATGGATGAGGCCATCCTGATGCAGGCCGATGTCTACAAAGGCGCCAAAATCCGTAATATTGCGCACGGTGCCGCGCATGATGGTGCCCGGCTTGATATCACTCAGTTTGACAATAGCCTGGCGGGTAAGCGGTGCAGGCAGATCCTCACGCGGGTCGCGGCCTGGTTTTACCAGCGCATCGAGGATATCCTTGACCGTTGGCTCCCCGGCATCGAGGTCTTTGGCTAGTTTGGCGATGTCTACCAGTTTGCTCTTGGCGGCCAGCATAGCCAGCTGATTCTTGTCGGACAAATCCTGAAGGTCGAAGCCGAGCTTTGCGAGGATGGCTTCCGCCAGTTTATAGGATTCCGGATGGACTGGCGTGTTATCCAGCGGCGATTTGGCCCCGGCAATGCGCAGGAAGCCGGCACACTGGGTAAAGGCGGCGGGGCCGAGACGGGGGACCTTGAGCAGCTGGCGGCGGCTCATAAAGGTGCCGTTTTCATTGCGGTAGGCTACGATGTTATTGGCAATGGTGCCGTTGATGCCGGCGATATGCCTCAACAGTGCCGCCGAGGCTGTATTGAGGTCGACGCCCACATGGTTGACGGCACTTTCGATGGTGGCGTCAAGGGTTTGGGAAAGTTCCTTCTGATTGACATCATGCTGGTACTGGCCGACGCCGATAGCCTTCGGGTCGATTTTTACGAGTTCGGCCAGTGGGTCCTGTACCCGGCGGGCAATGGAGACAGCACCGCGGATGACGACATCGTATTCCGGCAGTTCCTCCTTGGCAAGAGCCGAGGCCGAGTAAACGGAGGCACCAGCCTCGTTGGCAATGATGTAGTGCACATCGGTGAGGTTGTTTTCCCGGATGAGTTCTGCGGTGAACTGCTCCGTCTCATAAGAGGCCGTGCCGTTGCCGATAGAAATCAGCGTAACGTGATTTTTCTTGATGGATGCCAGTACTGTCTTGGCGGCTGCTTCCTTGGCGCGGTCGCTTTGGGTAACCTGCAGGACACCGTGGTCCAAAACCTGCCCTGTGGCATCGACGACGGCCATCTTGCAGCCATTGCGATAGCCTGGGTCAAGTCCCATGACCGTATGGCCTGCCAGTGGCGCCT
>CALYVJ010000138.1 GCA_945494195.1 uncultured Selenomonas sp.
ATTTCGTTTAGAAAAACATCTCCCGCGTAGTGTTGGCACTGCCCCTAGCGGCGGCTAAGAGTTGCTTCGAATGAGATTCGTGTAACTTGCAAACTGCAATTTTGTTTCTGGAGAAAAATTAAAATAACAGGAAAATTTGCGATTCAGAGGTAATACATATTATCATAGATAGTAACGATGATAGTTATCCTATCTTGATTAATTGCTGAGGGGGCATTTTGATGATTATCCCAGAAAAAAACCTGATGAAACTTGCAAATGGCAGCGATGTTCGCGGTGTCGCTATGGAGGGCGTGGCCGATGAACCGGTGACTCTGACCACTGATGCAGCCAATGTCATAACTTCGGGCTTTGTGGAGTTCCTGGTTGAGCGTACGGGAAAAGCCAAGAAGGATTTGCGCATTGCCGTAGGCCGTGATTCCCGCCTTACGGGGCATGACCTCAAGCGTGAAGTCTTGAAAGCCTTGACGGCCCATGGTGTCGTCACCGTCGACTGCAGTATGGCATCGACGCCGGCTATGTTCATGGCAACGGTGTTCCCAGAGACGCAGATGGACGGCTCCATCATGATTACGGCCAGCCATCTGCCCTATAACCGCAATGGCATGAAGTTCTTCACCAAAGACGGTGGTGTGGAACATGAGGATATCATCACGATCCTGCAGAATGCCTCCCGCTATCCGGTTATGGAAGGGGAGCGTTCCAAAGCTCAGCGCTACAATCTCATGGAGCGCTATGGGCATCATCTGCGCAAGAAAATTCGTGAGGCGCTGGGGGGCGCAAATGAACCCCTCAAAGGTATGCATATCGTAGTCGATGCCGGCAACGGTGCGGGTGGCTTCTTTGCCACCCAGGTCTTGGGACGTTTAGGGGCTGATACGACAGGCAGTGCTTTCTTGGAGCCGGATGGACATTTCCCTAATCACATTCCAAACCCAGAGAACAAGCAGGCCATGGCGGCCATTCGTCAGGCGGTCCTCGACAATCGTGCTGACCTGGGCCTGATTTTCGATACGGACGTTGACCGCATGAGTGCCGTACTCAAGAACGGCAAGGAAATCAGCCGCAATGAGCTCATCGGCATGATGGCGGCCATCCTGGCTCCCGAGTATCCGGGCAGTACGATCATCACCGACTCCGTCACTAGCGATGAACTGACGGAGTTCCTGGAAAAAGACCTGGGCCTCAAGCATCTGCGTTATATGCGCGGCTATAAGAACGTTATCGATGAGTGCATTCGCCAGAACAAGGCGGGAGTTGTGTCGCCGCTGGCTATTGAGACTTCCGGTCACGGGGCCCTGTCCGAGAACTACTACCTGGATGATGGCGCTTATCTGGCGGTCAAACTACTGGTGGCTGCTGCCAAAGCCAAAGCTGCAGGCCGCAAGCTGTCTGACCTTGTCAAGAACCTTGGTGCACCGCAGGAGAGCCAGGAGTTCCGTCTCAAAATCAAGGGCGAAGAGGATTTCCGCGCCTATGGCAACGGCGTCCTGAAGACCTTTGAAGAGCGGGCCGAGGCCAAGGGCATCGAGATTGCCAAACCTTCCTATGAAGGCGTGCGGCTGGTATTCCCCAATGGATGGGCACTCTTGCGCATGTCCCTGCATGACCCCAATATGCCCCTTAATGTGGAGAGCCGTGAGGAGGGCGGCGTAAAAGAAATCGCCGACCAGGTAAAAGAGCTTTTGGAAGGGTTCAACAGCCTCGACCTCAGCGTATTTGCGAAATAAAGAAGATTTTTGGCGCCGGCCGTCACAGCAGCACTGTGGCGGTCGGTGTTTTTTATTAGTACCTGCTTTCAAGACAGTTTGTTTCTTTTCTGCTATAATAAAGATTGGTTTACTAAGGGCGTTTTGTGAAAAAATACCCTGAGAAAGGATGACAATATGACTCAACATAGAATCACCCCCATGGCGGAGAGCGGCCTGTTGGCAGCGATGACTGTGGTTTTGGCTATGATTGCTGTTTATTTGCCGGTACTGGGGATGGTGGCGGCACTTATCTGGGCGTTGCCAATCCTGGTGCTGGTGGTGCGGCATGGTATCCGCTGGGGCATTATGGCAGTATTGGTGTCTGGCGTTTGTATGGCGTTTTTGATTGAGCCGGTAATGTCTCTGCGCATGGTGCTGGCCTTTGCCCCTGCGGGGCTCCTTTTGGGGCTTGGCTTCCGGCGGCATTGGTCTGGGGTTAAGGTCTTTGGTGCGGCCTTTCTGGCCTCGTTAGTTGGCAAGCTGGCAGCCTTGGCCTTGCTATTTGCCGTCACAGCCGTCAATCCGCTGGCTATGGATATCGATTCTATGAGGGAGGCCTTTGAGGTGGTCTTCCAGACGTATGAAAGCATGGGCATCGATGCAGCCCAGCTGGCGAAGGCCCAGCAGGAATCGGAAGATGCTTTGATGCTGCTCCAGCTGCTGATGCCGTTGGTGGTCCTGATGATGGGCCTTTCCGATACGGTAGTCGGCTATTTGCTGGGCACCCGGGTGCTTCGGCGGCTGGGAGAATCCGTTGAGGGGCTTCCACCCTTTGCTGAATGGCGTCTGCCCTCCGTTTTCCTGTATCTCTTCGGTTTTGCTCTGGTGGGCATTTACTGGGGCGGGACGCGGGATATCCAACTGCTCTATCAGATTTCCATCAATGCCAATATGGTGGCAATCTTTGCCGGACTCATCCAGGGCTTGGCACTTACCCATTGTGTCATGCGGCATTATAAGCTGGCAACTGTAGCCCGGATTCTTATTGTCGTTATCATTATTACCAGTGGCTTTTTGACCCAGCTGGTAGCCTTGACCGGGCTTTTTGACATGCTTTTTGACTATCGCCGCCGGTTTGCGGCGCGAGGTGAGAAATGAGGTGAGGCGCAATGCCGCGAAATCTTTCAGCTTGGATTGATTTGACGATCCACCTGCTGATTATGCTGGTCCTGATTGGGGTTTTATCGTATTATAACCGTTATATTGCCGCGATTGCGGGGGTGGTGTGGCTGTCCTTGGCTTCTTTTGCCAGAGAGCGCTGTGCCGACCGCTCCAAGCGGTTTGACCGCTATTGCCGCAATGTGGTGCAGAATATCAAGGAAATGGTCAATTATGCGGTGGAAGAGCTGCCGCAGGCTGTCCTGATCGTAACGGAGGATGGACGCATCCAGTGGACCAATTCCCGGGTAGCCCAGTATGTGGGCAGCCAGCCGGAAATGGATACGGATATCAAGGATATTTGGCCGGGAATCATCATTGCGCCTATCTGGGGGCAGGAGGGAGAATATGTCTTCGCCCATGAGGATAAGTACTATCAGGTGCGCTATCGTCCGGTGAAGATGGCGCCGCATCAGCCGCAGCTGATGTCCCTTTATGTGCAGGATGTCACGACCCACGAGACCCTGCGCTCTACGTACCAGCAGAGCCGTACCGTTCTGGTCTATATCCAGATTGATAATTACGACGAAGTCATGCAGGGGCAGACCGAAGCGGAGCGCACGGCGCTGCTGCTGGCAGTCAATCAGGCTTTGGATAAATGGATGAAGAATCTGGGCGGCTTTATGCGCCGGGTTTCGGATGACCTTTATCTGGTAGTCCTCAATCGTGAGGGACTGGACCTTGCCATCAGTGAACGCTTCGATGTCCTCGATAAGGTCCGTCAGCTGCAGAGCAGCAACCGCCTGCCGGTTACGCTTTCCATGGGCGTGGCCGTAGCGGATACCCAGAGCATGGCTGAACTCGGTGCCCAGGCCCAGGCTGGCCTCGATTTGGCTTTGGGCCGCGGCGGCGACCAGGTGGCCGTAGATATCGGCGGCAAGACGCAGTTCTTTGGCGGCCGGACCAAGGCCGTGGAGAAGCATACCCGTGTCAAAGCCCGGGTGGTTGCGCATGCAATCCGCGAAATCATGGAGGGGGCCGATGAGGTTTTCATCATGGGGCACCACAACGAGGATTTCGACTGTTTTGGCGCGGCCATGGGGATGGCCAAAATGGCACGGCAGCTGGAAAAGCCGGTTCATATCGTGCTGTCGGAGATGAATGAAGGCATTGACAAGTTTGCTGACCTGCTGCAGGGCAAGGAAGAGTACGAGGGCATCTTCGTGCGTGCGGATGACTTCACTACCATGACGGCCCTCAATCCAGTGCTCATCGTTGTAGATACCCATATCCCGCATTTGGTGGCGGATTCGTCGCTCTTAGAGCGCATTCCCCAAGTGGTGGTCATTGACCATCATCGCCGCAGCGAACACTTTATCAAAAATCCGCTGCTCGTCTATATCGAGCCGGCTGCCAGCTCCACCAGTGAATTGGTGACGGAGCTTTTGATGTACTTCAGCGATGATTTGATGCTTTCCCGCCTCGATGCGACGGCACTCTACTCTGGAATTGTGGTGGATACGAAGAATTTTGCCGTCCAGACTGGCGTGCGCACTTTTGATGCAGCCGCCTACCTGCGCCGCAGTGGTGCAGATCCGGTCATGGTTCGTCATTTGTTCCGTTCCGATTACGATACGACAGTGGCATTGGCGCGTACGAAGGCCCGGTCGGAGCTTTACGAGGGCGGACTCATTGTTTCCTGTATTCCCGAGGAGATGAACAACATTCAGGTCATTGCGGCCCAGGCGGCCGATTCGCTGCTGCGTGTCGAAAATGTTCGCATGAGCATCGTCGTATTCCGTCTGCCCAACAATACGGTGGGCATCAGTGCCCGCTCTACTGGGGATATGAACGTTCAGGTCATCATGGAAGCCTTTGGCGGCGGCGGCCATCAGAATGTGGCTGGTGCGCAGGTCAAGGATGGCGACCTGGAGGAAATCAAGGACAAGGTAATTGAAATCAGTAAGAACTATATAGAGGAGAATGATCAAGATGAAAGTAATACTTCAGCAGGACGTTAAAAAACTGGGAAAAAAAGGCGATATCGTCGAGGTATCGGAAGGTTATGGCCGCAACTTCCTGCTGCCGAAGAAGGCAGCAGTGCTGGCCACGGCAGAAAATATGAATGTCGCTAAGGCCCAGGCTGGTTCTAAAGCCCGTAAAGATGCCATGGCCACGGATGAGGCAAAACTCATGGCTGCCCAGCTCGAAAAGGTTTCTGTAACGATTCCCGTCAAAATCGGGGAGGGTGGCAAGCTCTTTGGTTCGGTAACGGGCAAAGATGTCGCCGCAGCCCTCAAAAAGTCCAACATCGATATCGACAAGCGGAAAATTGCCATTCAGGGGGAAGTAACCGGCGAGGGCGTTTATGAGGCGGTCGTAAAGGTTCATCCGTCCATTACGAGCAAAATCAAGATTAACGTGGTTGCTGGCTGATCATCATGAACTTCTTCAAGAATCTATTTCGTAAATTCAAGAAAAACGAGGAGCAGGCTATGCCTGCTCCTGTTCGTCAGGAACAGCAGCCTGTAGACCGGGAAATTGAAGCCCTCTATGCGGTGCTGGTGGATGTGATGGGCACAGAAAAGCTCGTCATCAAGGCTGGCAAGATGAAGGCTTTGCAGCTGATGCGCTCCGAAGACCGCTGTGACCGGGTACTGGCCCTGCAGCGAATCCTTGAGGAGGACCCGCTGATTTCGCCGGCACCGAAAGAGGCCGAACTGCCCAAGGTCATGGAACTGCTGTCGGAACGGACGGCGGATCTGGTGGCCCGCCGCAATGTGGAAGATCATATCGAGAAAAAGGTCTCGGAAAAGCTCGAAAAGGAACATCAGGAATACCTCAACGATATCCGCAAACAGGTCATCAAAGAGGAAAAACCTG
>CALYVJ010000139.1 GCA_945494195.1 uncultured Selenomonas sp.
ATCGAGCCATAGCTTCCGGCGACCGGGATATCGGCAGGATGGTTCAAGGTACATGTGGCATGGCCGGTTGGCATAGCGTTCAGTGAAAACGACATGGAGAATTCACGAACACTGGGTGCGTTGATGACAACATACCCATCCACTTCCGGACTCTGTGACTTCGGCAGCGAAAACGCCACTACAAAGTTTGAACCTGTTTTAGATACTCCACCCATTATTCGTCGTCCTGTTCCTCGACCACTTCATTCAGTTCATTGTACCTGTCGTACCATTGGACAGCGCTATCCGGTGACGGGACAAATATCAGACGATCCGGTTCGGCATCGGTGATATTTCCATTTCCGAAATCGGAATAACCCAGCCAATCCCTGACACCACGTACCATGAGGTCATTTATCCGGCGAAGTTCCGCTTCCAGTGCACTGCCACTGTACCCCCGTAAAACTAGTTCGTTACGGAGGGATTCGTCCGTAGGCCGAATCCCCGGACGGGTCAGCATGGGATTCATTATCCTATTGGCGGCAGCAAACACCTTGTAGGCGGTAGGCGTGTCGTATTTGTCGGCACACACTAGGTCAAGACGACCACCACGGTAAAACGGCAGCTTAAAGGAGCTCTGAATCGGTAAATTGCGCTCGCGAAAGCGCGGAAATTCTTCTTTTGCCATATCCTACCTACTTCTTTTTACCGCCACCTTTTTCTTGTTTCCGCCGCCACTTCCGGAGGTGCCCTGCTTCTTGTCAGCCTTGGCGCTCCTCAGGTACCTGCCGCTATTAAACACGTCATCACCCATCCAGCGAATGAAGCCCTTCTTCGGATCCGGGGTCATCCACATGCCAAATTGAATATCGGCCGTAATGTACAGTGGAATATGTGTCCCATCCTCCGAAATGAACTGTTCCTTGCTTGCATGGAACGTACCCTTTTCAATGACAACCGGTTCAATATCCAGAATATGCCCAATCGTAACTCGCACCGGGAATGGGTTTACCGTGATATTCCCCCCAAAGAACGAATTTACTTTCATGAGAATGTCCGTGCCACCATTTACAATTTGCTTCATTACATCACCGGCAAGACTCTTTGTATCCTCACTCGGCGCAAGGGCATTTTTGGCAGCTTCAGCCTTTTCATTCAAGCCCCATGTACCGGAAACCGCATTTGAGATATCACCAATCATTTCACCGGCACCATTCATTAGGTCCGTGGCCCCATTCACAATCCCACCACCCAGGACATCAGTTGCGTAGCTCTTCCCGAGTTTTCCGATACTCTTACCAATTCCAACAATTTCACTGCCGATGGAACTTATGGATGACATGGTATTTTCCCATTCCTGACTGCTAGTCAACTCAGATATTGCACTGGTAAGCTTTCCCAACACATCCTTATCATCCATATTTGCCGAACGCAGAAACGTGAGCGTCAATAATCGGGAAATGGACAAACGGGCCATGTATTCCTGTTCAGGCATATACCACTTGCACTTTACCGTCTTATTAAAATCAAACGTTGCACGTTTGAAATCTCGCATGGTGCATGCACCGGTTGATTCGGTATTCAATCCGGCAGTATTGGCCAGTTTCTTGGAATATTCGCCAATCTTCTCTGCAGCACCGATGATCTTGCCAGCAACCTTGCCAACTCCACCCACTACCGGAATACCGGAAACGGCGCCCGTTACGTCTTTAAGAACTCCAGCTACTTCCCCGAAGCCATGTTTACCGTGCTCCCATGAGGCCGTGACGCCAAACGTAACGCCGGCAGTTTCCTCAGGATCGAAAAATCCATAGAACGGCTTCGTCGCGTCGTCATACAGCATCGATTCCATCAAGGCCTGCTGGAACCTGTTGGTCATTGCATACAGACCGCCATTCAGGTACGCGGCCTTTGCCGACGGTGACAGCACCTCGATACGGATAACGTTCGGGTTCGGCAACTTTTCGGAATGATATAACTTCGAAACATTGTCGTTATGACCCGGAAACGGCAGATACTTCTTCTTTCTTATTTCCTTTGCTGACCATGCCATACGCTACCCCATCAACTTCTGTTCGACAGACGCACCGGCGGTCTGTGCAGTTGCGGTGAACATCGACTGCACTTCCGGAAGCAACAGCGCATCGCGGATGCCCTCGAAGGTGTACAGCTTGTACTGTTTGAGCCTTTCCTCGGCACTGAGAATATCCTCGGTCATTGCACCGGTGCCGGCATTGACCGTATTCTGTGTCGTATTCGCATTTGAGCCAGCAGCCATAGGAGCACCATTCGCCTGATTGGCCGCATCGGGCGCCCCGTTGTTCGGCTGCTGCCCTTGCTGGACCTGCTGGCCCTGTTGCCCCTGACCCTGCTGGTTCGGCTGGGTACCCTGTTCGACGGCCTTCTTCTGGGCCTCCTTGTACCGTTTAAGCTCTTCGTTCTGGAACCGGATAAAAGCACCCTTGTCCTCGACGTTGACGCCGGCCTGGGTAGCAAGTTTCTTCTGCTCTTCCACCCATTTCTTGACTGCCTCACTGTCGGTGCGCTTAATGCCGTATGCCTCAGCACGATCAAGAAGCTCCCTATAACGACGCTGTTCAATCGCCAGGTCACCCTCGGAACTCATCTTCGCGGCTTCTTTCTCGCGGATTTCATCGGTCTTGTAACCAAATGCACCCGCGATGGTGTTAAGGATACCGTTGTTAGCCTTAGTAAGTTCCACATCGGCCTTGTCATCCTTGATATTGGCATCGCGTAGGTCATTATTGACCCCGTTCTTCATGCGTTCATTTGCATTGGCACTGTTCTCTGCAATATTGTCAAGATTCTTTTCAGCTTCCTCATTGGCCTTGTGCCAATCCCACAACTCTTTACCCGCAGTAGCAATAGCACCAAGAGATGCGATAGTGGCCGCACCGAGTGCGAGCATTCCACCGCCTTTAAGCATCGAGCCCCAAGGAAGGTTCTGCATGCTCATGCCAACCGACTGCCCAATATCCTCATCGAGATGGACGGTCAGCTCATCATTCAAAATCTTGTCACATACCTCGTTGCCCTTCGACATGAAATCCGGCGCCGTTTTGGACAGGAAGTTCAGGCTCATGTCGTCCATCATGCGCTTACGGCTGATGTCGGCTCCGGTTGGGTTCGGCTGCCCCATCATGGAATTTGGCATACCGAGACCCATATTCGGCTGAGTGCCCAATGTCATGCTGGTCGCTTCGATAGGTGCCCTGGGGGTAACCTTTGGTTTATCCCCTTCACCCTCTCCCTGCGCATAGGCATCGCGAACATCGGATGCGCCCTTCTTAACATTGTCAATGCTCTCTGAGCTTACATTCTTCGCAGTGTCCGCCATGCCATCGGCATCCTTGCCATGCGCATAGGCGTCGCTAACATCGGATGCACCTTTCTTAAAATTGGCAACGGTCCTCGAGTTTACATTATCAGAGGTACCCGCCATGACATCGATGGTAGTATCGGCAGCGGCCTTGTCAGCTGTTGTGCCAACATCGGCAGCACGGTCAAACTTCGATTTTTCGAGAGACTTGTCAAAGGCGGTAGATATTGCATTGGCCAGCTGTTCATTCTGATCAAGAGTTTCGATTGCAAGCAATTCGGCGCGAGTAAACCCGCGTTCGCCACGAGTCTCAGCCTCGCTGTTTTTTTCACGCTCGTTCGGTCCGAGTTTCCCCTCGTCATGCATTGCCGACATGCTGTCGTAGGTCGCCGAGGCAAGCGCGTCATACAGTGCATTGTTTGTCGCATCGCTGGAAATCGCAGTGGTAAACGCCTTTTCCATCATGGACGGGAAGGCTTCCTTCAATTCCCCGATGGCAGTCCCTATGGATGCAATAGCCGCGGAGAAATCATTGGAATTCGAAGACTTGGGTGCTTCGACTTCCTTTGTAGCTGCGGTGGTTTGGACCACGCTAGAATTTCCGTTAAAAAGTCCACTCATAAAAACGATCCGGCGACTATTTTATCACCGGATAGTTTATATATTTTGAGACCCTATATTGTGCCTGGGGAGCCCAATGGAACATATCCGTTCGTCTGAACATACATGTTCCTGAACCGCTGTTCGGCGTATGCAAGCAATTCCAGGAATTCGGGGATAAACATCCGGTCGCAATCCGCCATGCTGTTGTTGGTTATCTCGGATACCAGGGCCTTGTCCTTGGTAAGCGACACTATGTTAAAGACTGGAAACAAACCACTGTACTCGAAAGGGATATGGTGTTTCAACCACGCCTCCACATCGACCACAGGTGAGTACCGCAGACACGTTGCACGCAACCGTACCTTCGACAACCAGCTTTTCAAAGTTTTCCTTCTGATTTTCGGGGAGCTCGGATATATAGGCGAACTTTTCGTCCATATTCTCACAACCCTCGATTTCAACGACCGTGGCGACACCGGCGGCCTTGCGAACGGCGTTCGGGACAGTCATCCCGTTACGCTTTTCCCACTTGCCAATGAAGTTGTTCAGCTCGACCGCATGTCTCAGGCGGTGCACATACACATGGCATTCGCGCCCATCATCCAGGAAACCGGTATGGTACCCGTTGGCGCCATGAAGCGAAGCAAGCGCGTCGATGTCCTTCGTCAATGTAAACTTTAAGTTACGGAAGCCGATGTGGAAATCGTTGTACACGTTGTCGGTATCGGTATCGAAGTGACAATGGGGACACTTGTACCCAGGGTGCCACAGGCCATGCTTCGGGAACGAAGATGCGCGCAGCCAGTGAAGGATATAGGCCTCGTCGATGGTCAAGATGTCCAACGGGTCAACCCCGCGGATACGGCGACCGAGGATTGCGTTGATCGCGGTCCTGGTATTTGCCGAACCGTCCACGATGTCATCCAAGTAATAATTGTCGATAAGCTTCAGCGACTGTCCGAACAGCTGGCCCGGATAGAACAGGCCCTTGGACGGAAGATGGGATATCGGCGTGAAAACATTGACATCCCGAGACGGATCGAAATCCAGCGGGCGGTCATTGAAATCCTGTTCCGGGACGGTCACGCGCACCTTCGGTTCTTCCGCCGGAGGCTGTGCAGGAGGCTCGATGGCCGGTTCAGGTTCAGGCATCGGCGGTTCCGGAATTGCCGGGGCCTGGCTAGTCCCGCTAAGTTTCGCGAAAGCCTGGCGCATCGCCCCGGTGTCAATCGCAGTTTCGACGGGGGTCTGCTCGGGCGGGAGCTGGACGGCAGGAACGATCTGTTCCGGCTGTGCCATAGGCACCGGGACTCCCTGTTTCACCATTCCCTTGCGGCGCTTGATCGGGGCCTGCCTCTTCATCGCCTGGGCAACGGGATCCTCGCCGGCGATCGCGGCTCCCCTTCTGCGGCGGGCCTCGGCATTCTTCCTTTCCATGTCCTCAGCCAGCTTACGCTGTTCGGCTGCCCTCACGTCGTTCATCCCCATGGCCCGATTTGCCGAATCCATCGACATCGCCTGTTCGAGAATTTTCCGGCTTTCCGGATCGAGATTTTCCATTCCTGTCGCCATACGCATCACCCTTTCGTAGTGTAATAGAAATACCGAGGCCCTTTATAATGCTGACCATTAGGAAGATCGACCTCGATTTCCTCTCCCCTGCCATGTGCCATCAAGTCCATGACCCTGGCAGCAGCCTCGTCATGGGTGCCGTAAGACGGCTCCATGAGCATAGGCGCTTCCACCTTAAGGTCATGATAATCAAGAGAATGGCCCGGCAGGTCCTTGTTGGCTGCCAGGCTCTTGATGT
>CALYVJ010000140.1 GCA_945494195.1 uncultured Selenomonas sp.
TCTGTTTCCGCATATGACGGTTCTAGAAAATCTTTTGGAGGCTCCTGTTCATGTGAAGGGGCTTAGGCGCGAGGAGATTGAGCCGTATGCTAGAGAACTGCTGGCGAAGGTAGGTCTCTTAGACCGGGCCGAATACTATCCCTCACAGCTTTCTGGTGGCCAGCAGCAGCGCGTGGCCATTGCCCGGGCGCTTTGCATGAAGCCGGATATCATGTTGTTTGATGAACCCACTTCGGCGCTGGATCCGGAGCTTACGGGTGAAGTGCTCAAAACAATGCGGGAACTTGCAGCGGAGCATATGACCATGGTGGTAGTTACCCATGAGATGGCCTTTGCCCGAGAGGCTGCCAGCCAGGTCATTTTCATGGCCGGGGGCAATATTGTCGAGCAGGGGGAACCAGAGGCCTTTTTTTCGCAGCCAAAGGAAGAGCGCACGAAAGCATTCCTTAATAATATGCTCTAATATATTGGATTCTCTTTATAGGAGTGTTAGGCCTTCACTAGGAAGGCCTTTTGCGTACATAAGTTTCTTGATTTTTTTCAAGAGACATATGATAATAAAGCATATGTGCCTGTAGGGAGGGATTCGATGAGACATAGAATAGTTCGTTTGATTCTTGTCACATTATATATGATGCTTTTTACCCTGCCGGCTTTCGCAGCTGATACGAATTTTGGGCAGCGGGTAAGCGGCATGGCTGAGATAACTGGCGTTCGGGTCAGTACAGAAGCAAATAAGACGCGCATCGTAATCGATGCCAATAAGGAAGTAACATTCAAGGCGATGTCTCTGGGGAATCCGGATCGCTTGGTGGTAGATATTCCGAATGCCTGGCTGTCCCCGAAGCTTAAGAAAGAGTATGGGGTGAATAGCCGTTTTGTGGGAAAGGCCCGCGTGGCGCAGTTCAATCCGCAGACCGTGCGGCTGGTGGTTGAGAGCAGGGTCGGTAAACAAAATCATAAAGTGTTTTCGCTGAAGGGGGGGCCGGTAGCGGGTCGAGTGGTGATGGATATCGGTGACTTGAGCGGAGATACCTCCGGGGCAAAGATTGATTTGCCCAAGGGGAAACCAACGCCTGCACCGACGACTAAGCCGACACCAAAGCCAACGGCCAAACCAACGCAAAAGCCAGCCCAGAAACCGGAAAGCAAGCCTAAAGAGGATGTCGATGGAGAATTGGCCGGCATTACGGGCCTGCGGGGCAGGAAGATTACCATTGACCCTGGCCACGGTGGCAGTGATTCCGGTGCTATTGGTCCTACGGGCGTGATGGAGAAGAGTGTAACTCTGAGGGTGGCTCAGGAACTCAAACGGCTGCTGGTGGCAGAAGGTGCAACGGTCTATATGACCCGTGATACGGATACCGAGGTTTCGCCTAAGGGGGCTGATGCCAGCGATATTGAGGAGCTGCAGGCCCGCTGTGATATTCCCAACCAGAATGGTTCGGATATCTTTGTTTCGATTCACATGGATTCTTTCACCAATGGTGCGGCGAAGGGCACAACCGGTTATTATTATTCACTGGGCTCAAAACGTTCGCGGGATTTGGCCGATAAAATCCGTTCAGGAGTCGTTGATCAGCTGGGAACCCAGAGCCGTGGTACCCAGAGTAGTAATTTTTACGTTGTGAAACATACAGATATGCCGGCAACGCTGGTGGAGGTTGCGTTTATCTCCAATCCGTCAGAAGAACGCCTGATGAACAGTGAGGCTGGTATCAAGAAAGCCGCGCAGGGTATTGCAGATGGCATTGCGGATTTCTTTGGATGATTGAGACAGGAAAGTGAGGATTTAACCTTTTATAATGGAAGAGAATAAGACGGAAGTCGAACAGAACAACGAGACGTTGGAGCAGATGGCAGCGGCGGATATGGAGGCGCGCAAGAAAGCACTTTACCGCCATAAGCTGCCGGAAAAATTAGATTTGCTGGATATGCTGGAAGCAATGACGAAAGCTGAGCTGGATGATATCCGCTACAATCTCAATATTACGGGCGCAAGTTCCCTCAAAAAGGCGGAACTTGCCGAGCGTTTGTCAGTGGAAATCGTAAAATTTTCCCAGCGCTGGTTTCCTTCGATTCTCGAGGAGGAGTATGAGTGCTTCCAGCATTTGCTCAAGCATGATGGCCTGACTACGGAATTCCGTGATGATGATGTACGTCTGGATTATTTGCGCGGACTTGGCCTGGTGTCCTGCGGGGTGAAAGAGGATAAACTGGCTTGGTACATGCCTAAGGAAATCCGGGCAGAGTTCACGAAGCTGGATTCGGGAACATTTCGCAGCCTGGCGGAACTCAATACAGAGGTCACCCGTCTGGCGTCTGGCTGCTTGTTCTTTTATGGCTATATGAATTACGAACAGCTCTATGAAAAGGTAACCGGCTATTTGGATGCGGCCCAGGCGGAGCAGGTTTCCTTCATGGATTTTGTCGGGGTCATGCTCAATGCATCCTGCTGGACGAATACCTTGGTGGCTTTGCCGCAAGGGGCAAAGTACTATACGCTTATCGATGAGAACAAGCTGGAGGATGAGCAGCGGGAGCATGGAAACCTTGATTTTGCACCGCTGTCCTATAACCGGGTGTATGAAGCGGGAACGGAAGGCTATATCGATGCTACGGATGCTTATAAGGCGCTGGCACAGTTCTTTATGCGGGAACATGGCTGTGATGTCTTGAAGGCGGCTGACATTGTGGGCGAAATCCTCATTCTGCTGCAGAATGGTGGCAATATGCAGGAGGCTGTCGAATATCTGGACGAGCTTGGCTTGATGAAGGACGATCGCAAGGCCGAGGCAATTGTGCCGCTACTCATTGCGTTCAACAATTCGACGCATCTCTGGCCGCTAAAGGGGTATACGCCGGCAAAACTCATGGCCAAGGCTGGCCGTGGCAAGGTGATTCCCTTTGAGGAAGTGCGCCGCCATAAGGTGGGCCGCAATGAGCCATGTCCCTGCGGCAGTGGCAAAAAGTATAAAAATTCTTGCTTGCATAAGGATGAAAACTGATGAGGCAGACTTATGGTTATCAGCAGAAGGCACGGCAGTTCTTTGCCGTGCTGTTGCCTATTTTTATTACCCAGCTGTCACTTATGGCAACTGGGTTTTTCAATACGATTATGGCGGGGCATATCAGCCAGCAGGATTTGGCTGGCGTTGCAGTGGGCGTTAATCTTTTCCTGCCATTTTTTGGCAGTGTACTCGGAATCATATCCGGCCTTACGCCGACGATTTCGCAGCTTTATGGCGGTGGCCGGCAGGATAAGATCGGTTTTATCGTCAAACAGGGCTTTTATTGGGCGCTGGCCTTGGCTATTTTATTTATCGCTTCGGGATGGCTGGCGGTGCCACGGATTTTGCCACTGCTGAATCTGGAATCGAAGGTTCACTATATCACAGTGCATTATTTGCTGGCGGTGTCCTTTGGCATTGTGCCAATCTTTCTGGCAGGTGTCTTACGGAATTTTATCGACGCTCACGGGTATACGCGGCTTACCATGTGCATTACCATGACGTCAGTGCCGGTGAATATTGCCTTGAATTATGTGTTTATGTATGGCTTGTTTGGAATTCCGGCCTTTGGCGGTATTGGAGCCGGCATCGGTTCGGCGATTGCCTTTACGTTGAATCTGTTGCTCAATGTGCTGGTGGTTACTCATATTGAACCGTTCAAAAGCTATCGTATTTTCCATAATCTCCCGCGGCCACAGCTGTCGGAGTGGAAAAAGCAGTTGGGGGTCGGGATACCTATTGGCAGCACGATGTTTTGTGAGCAGAGCATCTTTGGCGCTGTGGGGCTTTTTATGACGGCGTACGGTACGGTGATTGTGGCAGCGCATCAAGCGGCGATGAATTTTACGACCATCGTCTATATGGTACCGCTGGCAGTAAGCATGACATTGACCATCTTGGTGGGATACGAAGTTGGGGCAAAGCGCTTTGCTGATGCGGAACAGTACATACGTCTCAGCCGGGTACTGACCATGATTTTTGTGGGGGCACTTGCTTTGCTTTTGACGCAGTTCAAGACCGAAATTGCTGCTTTGTATACGTCAAGCCGTGAAGTCCAGCCAATCCTTACAGGATTCTTGGTCTATGCGGTGTTCATGCAGGTATCGGATAGTATCAATGCGCCGCTGCAGGGAGCACTGCGCGGTTACAAGGACGTTCATGTGACGTTTTTGCTGGCAGTGTTGTCCTTTTGGATTATCGGCCTTCCAAGCGGCTGGATGCTGGCCAATTGGACAGCGGTTGGCCCCTATGGGTATTGGATTGGCCTTATTGCCGGCGTGTTGGTCGGAGCCGTTTGCCTGCAGATTCGCATGGGGCAGGTGCAGCGGAAGTTTTCGGGTCGGAGGGGATGATGCCTTATGAGAGAGTGCCTGGGAAAATGGAGTGCGGGAGTATTGGCTGTGCTGGTGATTTTCGGCAGTGCCACGGAAACGGTGCAGGCAGGCTCCTTGCGGACAGTGGCCCAGTGGCAGCAGCAGGCGGAAAAACTTCAAGGGAATAAGCAGCTGAGTACCTATGATGAGGCGATTCGCCAGTATCCTGCTTATGTTGACTTTTATATTAAGCGGGGCCGGATTTATTTGCAGCGGGGGGAAAGCCAGCTGGCCAGGCTTGATTTTGATAAGGCCATCCTACTCGATGATCAAAATGCGGCGGCCTATACTGGACGGGCCGAAGAACGGGCTTGTGCCGGAGATAGCAAGGGATCCTGGCAGGCTTATGAAAAAGCCGTGGCTATCGATGGCAGGAATCCGCTGATTTTTCAGAGCCGGGCTCACTTTTTCTACGAAGGGCTGGCTGATTACCGGAAAGCCTTTGCCGATTATGACAAGGCGGCGCAGCTGGTAACGGCAGAAGATGATCCAAGGCGGTTGAAGATTGCCTTGCAGAAGCTCGGGACGCAGCTTAAATACGCTGCGGTTCAAAAAGGATATTATGCGGCAATCGTCAATTCGGTAGACATTATTTTGGGCATGAAGAAACAAAAGATAAGTACCAGACAGCTGGAATATCTGTATACTTCACGCTGTTTGGCGAATTACGAATTGGAACCGTGCGGATGAAGTCCATGATGCTGGCCTATGGTGCTTTGGCGGCGGGAATCAACAGCCAGCCGCTGCAGCAACAGGGGGCTGCTGATTACTACTGGGCTAGGCAGCTGCCCGTGAATCATGGGGGCAATATCATCGGTTGGGATGATTCCTATGATTTTTCCCAGTCAGGGCTCAAGATAAAGCTCAAGCATAAAGGGGCCTGGATTATTCGCAACAGCTGGGGCAAGGACTGGGGGAATGGCGGCTACAGGCGGTAGGCTTCTATGCGATGGTCGATGCGTTGGAATATACCATCACAATCCGCAAGGGGAGTCTGGATCCGGAGCAGGGAACTGCAGTACTGGTACACAAAAAAGACCTGCTCAAGAGCAGGCCTTTTTTCTATCTCATCTGAGAAAATTACTTAGCGAGTGCGTTGACTTTGCGAGCCAGACGGGACTTTTTGCGGGATGCAGCGTTTTTATGATAAACATGGTTAGCTGCAGCCTGATCGATCGTCTTGCAAGCAACCGTAAGGAGGGATTTCGCTTCATCAGCGTTTCCAGCCTCAACAGCGTCAAGAACACGACGGGAAGCAGTGCGTACACGGGACTTCTCAGCAGCGTTCTTTGCATGGCGCTTAG
>CALYVJ010000141.1 GCA_945494195.1 uncultured Selenomonas sp.
GCAGTAGAACCCATGCTCAAACAGGGGCGGATTCCGGATAGCGTCCGCCGAGGCAGGTCTTTTCTCGCTGGCTGGATGCTTCACAATGAGCGCGAAAATCCTCTTTATGAGCATTTCGATAAGATTCTTGATATCTGTGAAAAATATGATGTGACGCTCAGTCTGGGAGATGGTATGCGTCCTGGCTGCACCGCCGATGCTACGGACCGAGGGCAGCTGACGGAGCTCATTACGCTGGGCGAGCTCGTCGATCGGGCTTGGCGCCGCGGTGTGCAGGTCATGGTGGAGGGGCCGGGGCATGTCCCTTATGATCAGATTGCCGCCAATATGAAATTGGAAAAACGACTGTGCCGCAATGCTCCCTTCTATGTGTTAGGCCCGTTGGTAACGGATGTAGCGCCGGGTTACGATCATATCACAGCCGCAATCGGTGGGACGCTTGCTGCCGTAAGTGGTGCGGATTTTCTCTGCTATGTGACGCCCGCTGAGCATTTGGCCTTGCCGACTATAGAAGATGTTCATACCGGCGTGATTACCTCTCGGATTGCAGCCCATGCAGCAGATATGGTACGTGGGGTTCCAGGGGCGGTAGAATG
Source organism: uncultured Selenomonas sp. (assembly GCA_945494195.1). GTDB lineage: Bacteria > Bacillota > Negativicutes > Selenomonadales > Selenomonadaceae > Selenomonas_A. The sequence goes on from CALYVJ010000141.1 coordinate 597, forward strand.
GGATAGGAAGATGGCGAAAGCCCGTAAAGTGCTCGACTGGGATGCACAGCTGGAACTCGCGATTGACCCGGAATTAGCGCGGAAAAAACGTGGCGAGCGGAACAAGGTGGGCGAGGAGGCTTGCTCCATGTGCGGGGACTATTGTGCGGTTAAGATTATCAGCAAGTATTTTGATAAACCTCAGTGTCCCTGCAACGATTGATTTACAGGGAATCCCTGCGGAAAAACAATTGAAAAATTTCTGTCTAAAAGCAGGAATCACCGAGAAAAAAACCGAATATTAAGGTATAAACAATAAAACAGACTCGCAGGGAGGTTTTATTATGGGGAAAATCAAAAAAATCCTGGTTCCGGTTGACGGTTCTGTAAATGGTTGCAAGGCGGTAGATGAGGCAATTTTCTTTGCGGAAAAGTGCCAGGCGGATCTGGACTTTGTCTATGTAGCCAGCAATATCAATAAGGATATTCCCAGCCATATTGTATTTGACCGTATTTGGGAGAAGATTCCGGATGATCTCCGTGCTGCGAAACATGTAGAAACGGGCAATATCCCGAAGGCCATCATCCGCGTGGCCGGGCAGGAACACAGTGACATGATTATCATGGGCAGCCGCGGGCTCGGACTTTTCAAAGGGGCTTTGATTGGCAGTGTCAGTCAGAAGGTTATTGAGGAGTCACCGATTCCTGTTATGGTCATCAAATAAGTATTTCGGCAGCTGCCAGTGGTTTTCCGCTGGCAGTTTTTGCTAGGACGAAGCGAGGTGCTTATTATGCTGGTAAAAGAAATCATGACCAAAGAGGTGATTACCGTTCATCCAGAGGCATCCATCCGGGAGTTGGCGGAACTTTTGGTTTCCAATCGGATATCGGGGGTACCTGTGGTAGATGCGGCAGGAGAACTTCGAGGGATTGTCAGCGAAGGGGATTTGCTGCGTAAAGAGGCTGCTCCTGATGCTCCGGATGAACTCTGTATCCTTGGGGCGATAATCTATTATAATGGTCTTACGGAATATCGGGATGCATTCCGGAAATTTGCTGCCCTTACTGCCGAGCAGATTATGACGGAAAAGGTTATGACCGTCAAGGGGGAGGATGAGGTCGGTAAAGTGGCAAAGCTGATGCTCAACAAGCATATCAAACGGCTTCCGGTGGTGGATGATAATGGGCAGCTGGTTGGTATTGTCAGCCGGGCGGATATTGTGAAAATGTTTTTGTAAGCCAAAAGGCTGTACCGGATGTGGTACAGCCTTTTTTATGTTTGGTTATGTTTTTGAGCAAGCCAGCGCGAATTCTTTTTGTTTTCCAATTGACGCAGTCGATGCTCGTAAATGTCTTCAATGACCAATTTGCAGATGACGATGAAGGGAACCGCCAGGAACATGCCAGGGGCTCCGAGCAGTTCTCCACCCAGGATGATGCCGAGAATAATGGCAATGGGATGGAGGTTTAGGGATTTTCCAATCAAGGTCGGATAGATGAAGTTGTGATTGCTTTGCGTGAGCAGCAGGTAAAAGCCAGCGGTCTGTAGGGCAATGAAGGGGTTAACGGTGGCTGTCAGCAGGATTCCAAAGGCAGAAGCAACCGTCGGGCCCAGTACGGGGATGAATTCGCAAATGCCTGAAACCATGGCAAAGACTGAGGCATAGGGGAGATCCCGCAGGGTGAAATAGAGAAAAACGATGACTGCGGTAATGCAGCAGATGATCAGCTGGCTGAAAATATAAGTGCGTAGGGCGCTTAAAATGCGGTTGAAAAGATTCAAGACCCGGCCGGTATCCTTTTGCGGAAAGCGGGTGGCGAGATACTGTTTGATTTCCTCACCGTCCTTGAGGAGATAAAAGGTCACAAAAAGGATGATGACCATGTCGATGATTTTATTGAATAGGGAAAGCAGCACCGTTAGCGATGATTTCAAGGCATCGACACTGGTGGACTTGAGTTCAGACCAGACATTGTCCAGTTCGGCATGGAGAAATTCCGACTCCTGCAGCAGGGGACCATTCTGGATTCTTTCTGTCAGCTGCGGGAAGTCGGTAATAAAACGGGAAAAAGTTGGAACAAAGCTGCTGGAGACCAATGCCAGCAGCAGAAAGGTGAGACTGACAAAAGCTATGAGTACAATTCCTGCTGCCAGGGAGCGGGGAATCTTTTTGTTCAAGGCGTTTACTGGTGGAAGCAGGAGCAGTTGCAGCAACAGGGAGATAAAGATGATAAAAGCGAGCTGGGGGATATACCAGAAGGTGGATAATAAAATGGTAAAGGTAATACTCAGCAGGATAGAGGTGCGATAATCGCGTATTTGCATAATGGCGTCCTTTCGTGTGTTTGCATTACGTATTTGTTACTATTATATCAGTCTTGCAAAAAAAGGAAAGCGGTTCGCAGGGAACGCTTTCCTTTTGAGATTTTTTGTTATCGCATTGATTCACTTATTTGATTTGGTTGAGGCGGGCGGCAAGGGTCGAGGCCGGTTCATCTCCTGCGACGCAGGTCATGATGGGCTGGTCGCCAAGCATGACGGTGTTGCCACTCACATAAGCAGCGCCTCGATTGTGTCCGTTGTGATAGGCGGCGCAGAGATTGCCCATGACAAAATATGCACGTTCACGGGCACTCATGCCGCCAGCCGCTGCTGGTGTCGTAAAGACTTTGGTGTTGACTTTTATGACTCCGTCTTTGTTAGCGACGTGTCCGCCGCTGTAGGTAGTCAGTTTTTTGGAGTAGGCATCACGGCGGTCATCATTGGCCGGGTGGTCGGAGATGAAGGCCTGGATACCGGATGGATTGCTTTTGGACAGATCCATTACGCGCTGCCACACAGCGGCTGTAGCCCCGGGATTGTAATTCGTGTGGATGATGTAGTCAAATGCCAGTGCATCAGCCTCGCGTTCCATCGGTTTGGTGATGTTCCGGTTGTTGATGACGGTGGCCATAAATGCACCGGCACTGGTGCCCGTGGCTGAGCCAAGAATAGCCATATTGAGCGACCGGCGGGCGCCCTTAGCTGGATGGTCCTTTTGTCCGTGGCCAAGTTCGTGTCCCAGTACTACGGCAATTTCGTCTTCATTGGTTAGCATACTATAAAGCCCCGTATTGACGCTGAGATTGTGTCCCAAGGTGCAGAAGGCATTAAAGCTGTTTTCATTGTTGATGAAGTAATTGTAAGGTTTTTGATAAATGGACGGGTCGACAGCACCGATGGCCGCTGTAAGATTGGTCATGATGCGGTCGAGCTGCTGGTTCAAGGCCCAGTCATTGTTGACACCATATTTTTGCTTCATGGCCTGGAAATACTCCTGACGGCCCTCTTCGGTGTCGTTGTATTTGTGCAGGGTCTTGTTGAGTTCAGCATGGGCGGCTATACCGCCAAAGGCTGCGCCGAGAACACTGCTGGCGCTGGCTTCGGCTGGTGATGGCGTAAAAGCAGTTGCCGCTGTCGTTGAGGCAATGATGCCGGCTGCCAGCAGGCAGGTTAAATTTTTACGGGATTGGAAACGGATATTCATAATATCAACCTCCGTTAAATATGTCTGTTTCTATCCCTTATTATAACAAAAATAGGTTAGAAAAAAGCATGAAAATTCTAATAGGATTCTTAAAACCTGGGGAATGTTTTGCTCTTGGTATAATTTGGGGGTATAATGCAAAGAGAATATGCTTTTACCAAAGGAATGACAGGAGGAAAAACTATGGGGGGAAAAGTGTGGCGAACCTGCCGTCTTACGATAAATGGATTGGGGCATAAGGTACAATATAATCAGGCGACAATTGACAATCTGTTTATTCCATTTCTGCGGAGAATGACCAGAATGCAACAGGGGCTGGGAAAACGTCTGGTAATTTTTTTTGTAGCGCCTCCGGGAACTGGAAAGTCAACTTTGGCACTGCTGTTGGAGCAGTTGTCTGTAACGGATCCTAACCTTGAGCCGGTGCAATCCATTGGTCTTGATGGTTTCCATTATCATAGTGATTATATCCGCAGGCATCATGTGGACCGCAATGGCGAAAGAATTCCCATGACGGCAGTAAAGGGATGTCCAGAGACCTTTGATGTGGAGCACCTGGTCGAAAAGCTCGAAACAGTTCGCATGGCGGATATTCGTTGGCCGATTTATGACCGCACGATTCACGATGTAGTGGAAGAAGTGGTAAAGATTCGTCGCAAGATTATCCTGCTGGAGGGAAACTGGCTGCTGCTGGGAGAAGACCCATGGCAGAAAATCCGCAGTTATGCGGACTATTCGCTGTTTATCAGCGCTGAACCGCGGGATTTGAAAGAACGGCTTATCGCCCGAAAAATGGCGGGTGGCAAATCCCGGGAGGATGCAGAGAGGTTCTATCGGGAAAGCGACCGGATTAATGTGGAACGGGTGCTCAAAAAGTCCTGGCCGGCAGATGAAACCTGGCAGATGCTTGGCGATGGGGATTACCAGCTGAAGGGGAAAATTATGCCGACCAATATGGTGGATCGGAATGCTTTGTGGAAAAAGCCCAATGTTTCAATCGAGAGCAGTTTACTCGGGGGAATTAATCGCCGTATGGGGGTAGAGCAGGGAAATGATGGTGCTTTATTCAAAAATGGTTATGCGGAAGGCTTATCCGCAGCCCGCCGGACAATCCTGCGGAAATTGTACTTGGATGGAACAATGAGCAGTAAGGCTATTATGGAGACGTTTGAACTGACACCGGAAGAATTGGCGGATATCTTGAAATAAAAGGTTGAACTGCCCTCTTGGGTAACAATAAGAGGGCAGTTCTTTTTACGTGCAAATAGGATTGAAAACATTTTCAAAACGTGAAAACACGAATAAACACGTTTTTATTATACTATAATCATAACAAGGGGAAAAACAGTTAGGGGTCTTTACTGGAAGAAAAAGAAAGGGAAAGTGTCATGGAAAAACTCATTCGAGAATACTAATGGCCTGCTTAGAGAATATTTCCCTAAGGGCAAGGATATTACAGAAATTCCTGATG
>CALYVJ010000142.1 GCA_945494195.1 uncultured Selenomonas sp.
GAAAGAGAGGGAGAATCATGGGTATATCGGCGGTTAGCATCACGACGCTGACCAGTTTCCCTCAGATGAACCGCGAGGTAACCGCGAGGGGACAACAGGCAGCGAAGGAGCATAGTGAGGCAGCGGCTTCGTATACGAAGGTTTCCAATTTCGGGAATGAGACGAAAATGGGCAGTAGTGCTTTTCAGCGTGCCAACTCCACGATAATCGACATTGGGGAAAGCAAGACTGCTATGTTGATGGATCGCAGCAAGTCTTATTACGAAGTTTCGAACTTTGGCAATGAGACCAAGTTGGGATCCAGTAAGTTCCAACAGCAGATCAAAGCCGATGCGGAACAGGGTGCTCAAAACCTGTCCAAGGGAATGAAAGCGACAGCTGACATTACGCGTGTATCGAATTTTGGAACGGAAACGAATCTTGGCAAGAGCGGTTTCCAGCAAGTCAATGCGCAAATCATGCAGGCTCGTCAAAAAGCCTATACGCAGTTTTCGGATTTCCAAAAACAAGCGGGGGGCAGCATCGATATTGGTGCGTGACAAAACAGAAAAGACCTTTTCCCTTTGGGATAGGGTCTTTTTTTGTGCCGGGATTCCTGTCTATGTAGCGAATGTTACAGCTTGGGTGCAGTGGCTCCGCTATAATTGGTCATATCAAGAAGAGAGCAAACAATAAGGTTTGAGGATTATGGTTCCGAAGCAAACGGAGGAAAAGGAGAGATACTTTATGGAAAACAAGATGTTTTGTTATCAGTGCCAGGAGACGGCAGGTTGCAAGGGCTGCACGCAGGTAGGTGTCTGTGGCAAGAAGCCGGAAGTGGCAGCGATGCAGGATCTTTTGATCTATGTGACGAAGGGGTTGGCTGCGGTTACGACGCGCCTGCGCGCTGAAGGGAAGAAAGTGGCGGCAGAGGTCAATCATCAGATTACGCTGAATCTGTTTGTGACGATTACCAATGCTAATTTTGACCGTGAAGCAATCGTAGAACGCATCAAAAATACTTTGGACGTTAAAACGGAATTGCTGGCAAGCCTTGCGAACCGTGAGAACCTGCCTGAGGCAGCTCTTTGGAATGATACGGAAGACGGGTTTGACGCCAAAGCCGCGAAGGTCGGTATCCTGGCAACAGAAAATGAGGATATCCGCAGCCTGCGTGAACTTATCACCTATGGCCTCAAGGGGTTGGCAGCTTATCAGAAACATGCCAATGTGCTGGGGTATGAAAACGAAGCAATCGATGCATTTGCCCAGTCGGCACTGGCTAAACTCCTCGATGACAGTCTGACCGGTGACGACTTGACGGCGCTGACGTTGGAAACGGGTAAGTGGGGTGTCGATGGGATGGCCCTCTTGGATAAGGCAAATACGGAGACCTATGGCAATCCGGAACTTACCAAGGTTGATCTTGGCGTGCGCCGGAATCCGGGTATCCTGATTTCGGGACATGACCTCAAGGATTTGGAGATGCTTTTGGAGCAGACCCAGGGCACAGGGGTGGATGTCTACACCCATGGCGAGATGCTGCCGGCCCATTATTATCCGAAGTTCAAGAAATACGAGAACTTTGCGGGCAACTACGGCAATGCTTGGTGGAAACAGAAAGAGGAATTCGAAGCCTTCCATGGCCCGATTCTCATGACCACCAACTGCGTAGTACCGCCGAAGGCATCGTATCAGGACCGCTTGTTTACGACGGGAGCAACGGGGGTGCCGGGCTGCCAGCATATTGCCGCTAAAGCTGATGGTACGAAGGATTTCGGTCCGATTATCGAAATGGCCAAGCAGTGCGAAGCACCGGAAGAGCTCGAGCAGGGACAGATTGTCGGCGGCTTTGCCCATGAGCAGGTATTTGCGGTGGCCGATAAAGTCGTTGCAGCCGTTAAGTCAGGTGCCATCAAGAAATTTGTTGTCATGGCTGGCTGCGATGGCCGCATGAAGTCCCGTGACTATTATGCTGATTTTGCCAAAGCTCTGCCCCAGGATACGGTTATCCTGACGGCTGGTTGTGCCAAGTATAAGTATATTAAGATGAATCTCGGGGATATTGGCGGTATCCCGCGGGTCCTCGATGCCGGCCAGTGCAACGATTCCTACAGCCTGGCCCTCATTGCCTTGAAGCTCAAGGAAGTATTTGGCCTTGATGATGTCAACGAGTTGCCGATTGTTTACAACATAGCCTGGTATGAGCAGAAAGCTGTTATCGTCTTGCTGGCACTGCTGCACCTCGGCGTCAAGAACATTCACCTCGGCCCGACGCTGCCGGCATTCCTGTCTCCCAATGTAGCGAAAGTCCTGATTGAGAACTTCGGTATTGGTGGTATCACGACGGTAGAAGAAGACATCAAGAAAATGATTGGCTGATTCCCAGCTTCATTAGCGATAAATTTGCGATAAAAAAATAAAGAGAAAGCTCATTGGCTAAAAGGAAAGCGCCGATGAGCTTTTTTTTTGCCTGAATGGATGAGCCTCATGGGGAGGGGATTGGATGCAGATCTATCATTTGGATTTACAGGAACTGACCTTGTTTCGGGATGTTTCCGCTGAGGAAGTAGATCGCTTTATTATGAGTATGGGGGCGACGGTCAAGCGTTATGAAAAAGGAACACGGATTCTTAAAGCCTATGAGCCCAATGCCAATATAGGGGTTATGGTTGAGGGAAAGGCTCAGGTTATTGCTGAGGATCGCTTTGGCAATGAATCGATTGGCCACATATTGGAACGTGGTGCGATGATGGGCAGTGCGTCAGCAATTCTGCCGCGATTCCAGTCCAATAACAATACGTCGATTGAGGCGTTGACTGATGTGCCCGTGTTTTTGCCGGCGATATCGCTTACGGCAGGGGCCTTCGGTGGGGGAGCAGTTACGGTTTCGTATCTTGGTGGCATGGCACTTTACGATTTTATTCTGCTCGTCGGGGCGTCGATTTTATTTGATTATCTTTGGTATGAGGATTGACTAGCGGATTGTATGATATGGGGAGGATAAAAGTGATACAGGCTAGAATCCTGCCGTCCATCGAGACGGAAATGCAGCAGGCAATCATCGCCAGTGTCAGCACCAAGCCGTATATCTGGGTACTGTGGCTTGGCAGTGTGCTGGTCTGTGTGGGTACTTTAGTGGCACTAAGAAAGTAAAAAAGGCTATGGCATTACGCGTACAATGACGCGGGTTCCGGCTTCCTCCAATATATAACAACATATTAACAATAGAACAACAAGGAGCAGTTTATTCTCTCTCTATGCTTAAATCGTTGCAATTATTAATCTTGTTGTTGTTTTTTTGTTTTATTAATCCTTATGAAAGTCAACAACCATAACGCTTTTGCCACTTTTGTCATTCTCATTTTTCAGCTATAATAAGAATTATCGAACAACACGGAGGAAGATATATGGACCAGCATATTTACAACAAGCTCGTTTCTTTCATCTGGGCTATTGCCTCAGACTGCTTAGTAGATATCTACGATGTGGGGGATTATCGCAAGATAATCCTGCCATTCATGGTGATTCGCCGCTTTGATGCGGTGTTGGAGCCTACCAAGGACAAGGTTCTGGCTATGAAGGAGAACTTAGAGGGGCAAGGCATGACGAATATAGCTCCGGCTCTCTGCAAGGTAGCAGGAGAAGCCTTCTGCAACAGCTCCCCTTACACACTCACAGATTTGCGTTCACGCACCAACCAGCAACAGCTAAAGGCCGACTTCAACCTGTATCTGGATGGATTCAGCGATAACGTACAGGACATCATCAACCGCTTTGAGTTTAGGCAGCAAGTAGAAAAGCTCTCCAGCAACGATGTGTTGGGGCTATTAATCAAACGCTTCACCAGCCCGGAAATCAACCTCTCCAGCCGTCCTGTGCTTAATGACGATGGTTCAGAGAGACTTCCGGCTCTTGACAATCACACAATGGGTACTGCCTTTGAGGAGGTTATACGCCGTTTCAACGAGGAAACGAACGTCACCGATGCCGGACGCCACTTCACTCCTCGTGACGTAGTGCGCCTGATGGCAGAGCTGGCCTTTGTGCCTGTACAGGATAAAATCAAATCCAGCACCTACCGTATATACGATGGCGCTTGTGGCACCGGCGGTATGCTCACAGTTGGTGAGGAGCGTATCAAGGAGCTGGCTGAACAAACAGGGGAGAAAGTCTCTGTCCACCTCTATGGTCAGGAGAACTTCGATGAGACTTATGCCATTGCCAAGGCAGACATGCTGCTGAAAGGTGAGGACGTCAAAACAAGCCATATCCGCTTCGGCTCCACCATTTCAGACGACAAGTTCCCTACGGAGACCTTCGATTTTGCCCTGTCCAATCCTCCTTTCGGTACGCCGTGGAAGAAGGACATGGTTGCGTGGGGCTACAAGAAGAAAGAGGAAATCACCGACCTGCGCTTTGTCAAGCAGTATCAAGGTGAGGAATTCCGTCTGGTGCCGGACATCGGCGACCCGCAGATGCTTTTCCTTGCCAATAACATCAGCAAGATGAAAAAGGACACAGAGCTGGGAAGCCGTATCGTGGAGGTACATAATGGCTCATCCCTCTTCAATGGCAAGGCTGGCAGCGGCAACAGCAACCTGCGCCGCTATATCATCGAGCAGGACATGCTGGAGGCTATCGTGGCCATTCCCGAGAACATGTTCTACAACACAGGCATTGGCACATTCCTCTGGATTGTCACCAATCGCAAGAGCGAGGAGCGCCGGGGGAAAGTCCAGCTCATTGACGCTACCAGCATGAAAAAGCCCCTACGGAAGAACATCGGTCAGAAGAACTGCGAAATCAGCCGTTCCCTCCGGGAGAAAATCATGGAGCTGTATCTGGCCTTTGATAAGGCAGACCCCAAGTACAGCAAGGTCTTCCTCAACGAGGAGTTTGGCTATTACTCTGTGGATGTGGCAAGGCCTTTGCGCCTCCACGTGCGGCTGGGGGAAGAAGACATAGCCTCTCTGAAGCGTGCAGATGCCTCTCTGGCGACTTTGGTGGAGCAATGTATATCACAGAAATACCACCAAGGCGGTTCGGACGACTTCACGGGTTTCCTGGAGCGTTTGAAGGGCATAGCCCAGGAAAAGGGAATCCGATTCACCAAGAAAATGGAAACTCTGCTGCGTGTCCATCTCACCGAGGTGAGCGAGACAGCCCAGCCGGTGATAGCCAAGCACAGCAAGGGGGAGGCAGCGCCTCTCTATGGCCGCTATCAAGCAGAGAAGGGCTGTGTGGAATACGAGGCAGACAGCGACCTCAAGGAGACTGAGCAGGTGCCGCTGACCTATCCGGGAGGCCTTGAAGCCTTCATGGAGCAGGAGGTCAGACCTTATGCTCCAGATGGCTGGTTGGTGGAGAAGTCCATCACCATAGGTTATGAACTGAGCTTCACGAAGTATTTCTATGAGCCGGTCAAGCTCCGTAGTCTGTCTGAAATCGATGCTGACATTCTGGCCACTAAGCAGGAAATGTCCGGGCTGTTGGATGAGATTGTGGGGGCAGAGTGATGGCGTATCCTACTTACAAAAAATGTACAATACAAACACAAGAAAACAGTATACCTAGCCATTGGAACTTC
>CALYVJ010000143.1 GCA_945494195.1 uncultured Selenomonas sp.
GGGTACGGCAAATGTACTCGTTTATGTAAAAGGCAAGGGTATTGTACTGCGGGAGCCGTCGGTTGTTGCGGTTGACCGCGATTCCAACCGCGTGCTGGCAATTGGTGAAGAGGCACGCCAGATGATTGGCCGTACGCCGGGAAATATTGTCGCAATCCGTCCGTTGCGCGAAGGTGTCATAGCAGACTATGATATCACGGAGAGCATGCTGCGCCACTTTATCGAGAAGGTTGTAGGCCGCAGTTTCGTATTCCGTCCGCGTATTATGATCTGCATCCCGTCTGGCGTTACGATGGTTGAGCAGCGTGCTGTTCAGGAAGCTGCTGAGCAGGCTGGTGCCCGTCATACGCAGCTTATAGAGGAACCGCTGGCAGCAGCTCTTGGTGCTGGCCTTGACATCGTTGAGCCCTGCGGCTCGATGGTCGTCGATATCGGTGGCGGCACGACGGATATCGCTGTCATCTCGCTGGGCGGCATCGTCAACAGTGCTTCGCTGCGCATTGCTGGCGACAAGTTCGATGAAGATATCATCGCCTATGTCAAACGTGAGTTCAACATCATGATCGGTGAGCGCACGGCTGAGGACATCAAGATGCGTGTCGGCGCTGCTTTTGCGGATGCCCGCAATGAAGTCATGGATATCCGTGGCCGCGACCTGCTGTCTGGGCTGCCGAAGAATGTGGAAATCAATACGCATCAGGCAGCTGAGGCTATGCATCAGTCGGTAACGCGCATTGTCGATTGCGTCAAGAAGGTTCTCGAGGATACGCCGCCAGAGCTGTCGGCAGATATCATGGACCGTGGTATTGTGCTCACTGGCGGCGGTGCGATGCTTTACGGCCTCGACGAGTTGATCCGCCGTGAGACGTTCATTCCTACTGCTTTGGCAGAGGATGCGCTTTCCTGCGTAGCTCTTGGCTGCGGCAAGGCTTTGGATACGTTCTCGAAGTTTGATGGCAAGGCTATGAATTTTAAAACGGGAAAATAATTTTTTAGGAATCAGGCGGAACTACAAGGAGTTTCGCCTGATTTCGCGAATAAAAGAAGTAAGGTTTATTATGGAGATGGAGAGCCGTCCGGCAGGATGGCTTTGATAAGGGAGTGAAGAGCAATGTGGCGTGGGCTTTACACGGCAGGCGCAGGTATGATTACGGAGACCAAGCGCACGGATACGATTGCCAATAACTTGGCAAATGCCAATACTACGGGATTCAAACGGGATGAGACCATCAGTGCAGAGTTTGCCCCGATGCTGCTAAAACGCATCAACGATGGCAAGGATTACAATGATGTTACGTCCTTCAAGGGATTTAGTATTGGTGGCAGTGCGCCAACGGTTGGTACGCTGGGCTTGGGTTCGTATGTCAATGAAATCGCAACTGACCATAGCCAGGGGGGATTCCAGACTACGGGTAATCCGCTGGATTTGGCGATTTCTGGTGACGGTTATTTCGCAATCCAGACGCCGCAGGGGGTTCGCTATACCCGGGATGGCAATTTCTACAAGTCGGCAACTGGCCAGATCCAGACGGTGAATGGACAGGCTGTCCTGGATACGCAGAATCAGCCGATCGTGATTCCGGCGAATGCGACGAGTATCACGGTGGGGGCTAAAGGCGAGATTTATGCGGGCAATGAGCAGATTGCCCAGCTTCAGTTCGTGCAGTTCGGCGGTGACCGCCGGGCGGTCCTCAAACAGGGCGATAGTCTCTATTATCCGCAGGAGGGTGCTCAGCCCCAGGCTGCGGGCGGTGAGATTTTCCAGGGGATGCTGGAGAATTCCAATACGAATGTCGTTTCGGAGATGGTGAATCTCATCAATAATTATCGCATTTACGAGGCTGGCTCGAAGGCGGTAACGACGCAGGATACGCTTTTGGATAAATCGGTCAATGAAGTGGGCCGTGTCTGATTGCCAGCAAGCTGATGAATTTTTAATTTAAGCATACGGCGGTTTTTTTCGATATCATTAAGTAGAAGAGAAGTATACCGCTATACCTATCGATTTGATTTGGGAATGAGGGAGGAATCCTAACTATGATGAGAGCACTTTGGTCCGCAGCTTCCGGTATGAAGGGCCAGCAGACGAATATGGATGTTATTTCCAATAACATTGCGAATGTCAACACGTATGGTGGCAAGAAGGTCCGCGCGGAATTCCAGGACCTTGTCTATCAGACCCTTCGTGATGCTGGTGCACAGAGCGGTGCTGATTCGCAGTATCCGACGGGGATGCAGATTGGTCTGGGTACCCGGGTGGCCGCAACGAACCGCGTTTTCACGCAGGGCTCGCTGCAGCCGACGGACAACCCGACGGATATCGGTATCCAGGGCGATGGCTTTTTCCGTATTACGCTGCCGGATGGTACCATTGGGTATACGCGTGATGGTTCGTTCAAACTCGATTCGCAGCGTCGTCTGGTAACGACGGATGGTTACCCGCTGGCTGATGATATCACCATCGACCAGAACGCTCCAAGCGATTCGATCGTCATTGCGGGCGATGGCCAGGTTTCTTGCACGCCGGCTGGTGGTGCACAGCAGAATGTCGGTCAGATTACACTGGCTCGTTTTGTCAATCCGGCAGGCCTTACGGCTATCGGCAAAAACCTCTTTGTTGTTTCCGAGGCTTCTGGTGAGGCAATTGAAAGCAACCCAGGGGAAGAAGGGGCTGGTACCCTTACCCAAAGTACGCTGGAGATGAGCAATGTCCAGATTGTTGAGGAAATGGTCAACATGATTATTTCTCAGCGTGCTTATGAGTCCAATTCGAAGGCAGTCACAACATCCGACTCCATGCTGGAGATTGCCAATGGCCTCAAGCGTTGATTGAATTGAAGAAGATTTCTTTAGCCATTCTGTTTTTTTTATGGAGTGGCTTCTTCTGTCTCTTTATGCCGGCTACTCCCAAGGCCTTGGCTGCTTCGGCTTATCCCCAGACCATTTCTTCTGAGCGGTTCGTAGAACTGGCCCGCCAGAAGGTGGAATCGCAGCTTCGCGAGATGGGGGAGACGCGGCGTCATGAGCTGCTGCTCATCCGCGCGCCGCAGCCTATGAAACTGCCGCCGGGTCCGATTATCTGCGAGGTGGAATTGCCGCAGGCGGTGAAGTTTAGCGGCAATGTGCCGGTTCATCTCCGGGTTTTTGTCAATGGCAAATTCTATCGGAGGACGGTCTGCTATTATGAGGTGGCAGTCTATGATAAAATCCTCGTTGCCGAGCATGATTTGATGCTCGAAAAACCGATCCAGCCCACGGATGTGCGGCTGGAAGAGCGTCGGGTAGAGAGCGGAAATGGACGGTATCTCACCAAGATGGATGATTTGGCAGGACGTGTTCCCGCCAGGATTATCCGTGCGGGCAGCGCGGTGGAGTCAGCTATGCTGCAGAATCCGATTGTGTTTGATGTCGGAGCCCCGCTGACGATTGTTGCCAACTATCATGGGGTCGAAGTAAAGACCGATGGCTTGGCAATGCAACGGGGCCGTGTAGGCGGCGAGGTGCGCGTGCGCAATGTGCGCTCAGGCAAGGTCCTCCGCGGCAGAGTAATCGATGCGAAGACGGTTGAAATCATAAGTTGAAAGCAGGTGTACCAATGAGGAATAAAGTCAAGCACTATAAGAAATTGTCAGCGGCATTGGCAATGGCTTTTACCGTGTCGGCAATCGCTGTGCCGGCAGTTTCTGCCCAGTCGCTTTGGTCGGATAATGGTTCCAGCTATAATGTATTTGCGGACCGCAAGGCCCGCCAGATCGGGGATATCCTGACGATTGTAATCAGTGAGTCCACGAGCCTGTCAGCAACGAAGGCCAGCTCGAACAGCAAGAGTGGCAACGTTTCCCTGTCGACGGGTGTCGGTATTTTTGACTTCTTGAAGGCAGCTTCGGCCAGCGGCTCGGATTCCTTTAAGGCCAATGGCGCGGCAACGTCGAAGAATACTACGAGCGGTAATGTGACGGTAACCGTTGTAGATGTACAGCCGAACGGCAATATGACAGTGGAAGGAACCCAGTCTATCTGGCAGAACCGCAACGAGCACAAGATTACGTTCCGTGGGGTGTGCCGCCAGGATGATGTTTCGGCCAACAATACCATCATGTCGACGAAAATTGCGGATGCAACGGTCAAATTCGATGGCAAGGGTCCGCTTAACTCGAAACAGCGCCAGGGTATCTTGACGCAGGTCTTTAACTTCCTGTTCTAAGGTGCGGAGGATATTATGAAGAAAATACTCGCATTACTTATGGCCGGTGTCTTTGCCATCGGCCTTGTGCCGGGGACAGCTTCGGCAGATAGTGCTGTCACGCGCATCAAGGATATTTCCAAGGTACAGGGTGTGCGTGCCAACCAGCTTATGGGATATGGCCTGGTGGTTGGTCTTGATGGCACCGGTGACGGCAATAAGTCAACGGAGACGATCCAGTCTATCGTTAATATGCTGAAAAGTTTTGGCGTATCCATCAATCAGTCGACGCTTAAGGCAAAGAACGTAGCTGCTGTTGTGGTAACGGCAACGCTGCCGCCGTTTGTCCGTGAGGGCGATAATATTGATGTTACGGTATCGTCAATCGGTGATGCCAAGAGCATCCAGGGTGGGACGCTCTTGCAGACGCCGCTGCGGGCTGGCAATGGCAATGTCTACGCCGTGGCGCAGGGCGCTGTCTCCACCGGCGGTTTTATGGCTGGCCGTGGCAGCAATACGGCGACGAAGAATTTCCCGACGGTAGGTACGACGCCGAATGGCGCTATTGTCGAGCGCAGTGTTGAAGCCGATATCGGAACGGATGGCAATATTTCCCTGTCGCTGGCACAGCCGGATTTCACGACGGCGACCCGCGTGGCTCAGGCGATCAATTCCCAGTTCGGCAGTGTGGCTAAGGCTGCCAATCCGGGGCGTATCGATATCAGTGTGCCGGCGTATTATCGCAACAATGTAGTGGCATTTATTGCGAACATTGAGGAACTGGCAGTCATGCCGGATCATTCAGCTAAGATTGTCGTCAATGAACGTACGGGAACTATCGTCATGGGTGGCGATGTTTCGGTGGATGAGGTCGCCATCACTCAGGGCGGTTTGTCCATCAAGGTGCAGAAGAATAAGAATGCCAACCAGCCGGATCCGTTCAGCTATGGTACCACGATTGTCACGCGCAATACGGATGTACAGGTGAAGGAAGATAAGGCCAGCACCATCGTGCTGCCGGCTACGGCTAATGTCAGTGATATCGTCGGTGCGTTAAATGCCGTTGGCGCGACGCCGCGCGATACGATTTCCATTTTGCAGGCCATCAAGGCATCAGGGGCCTTGCATGCTGAACTGCAGATTATGTAAGAAGGGAAGGACGCATATGCAGATTGCTCCTTTGTCGGCCATGGGGCTTACGAATCAGTCCCTTACGCCGAATACCACTTATAATTCCGCGCAGGCTGCGGCTGAGTCATCCCAGTTCGCCGCCATGCTCAAGGATCTTAAAGAAAAAGCTGCGGGGGCCACTTCGGCTAATCACATCGTCAACGAAGCGGCCTCCTCGAAGCAGGACAAGGCGCTCAAGGATGCCT
>CALYVJ010000144.1 GCA_945494195.1 uncultured Selenomonas sp.
AACCCCACCGTCGGCGCAATATCCCCAAAGGGAGTAAGCTCCAGTTGAAAATCATCCTTTTGATACATCTGCCGCACACAACAGGGAATCAGCAAAATCCCCTCTGGGGCAAACCGCTGTAATCGTAACTGCGCTTGATGAGATTGATTCAGAATTTCCATAGGATCTCCATAGGCCAACCGCACCGACTCCCCTTCCCGAATGCTGCTGGTAAACAGAACCGATCCAGATTCCCCATAGCCAATCGGTATTCGGGCAATATCATGTCCTCCGCGATTCAGCATAAGCGGAAACGGCATGATAGACGTGAAAAAATTGGGGCCAGGTGCTACGCCGATGTACTTCTTGTAAAAATCCGCCACCGTTATATCATTGACCTTTAACACACTAATGTCTGACTCCAACTCCGTTACCGTGACTTCATTCCCCAGAGACCGCCAGCCCAGATAAGAATCAATATGGATATGCAAATCCTTTCCATAAAACAGCAGCACAAAGAATCCGCAATCCGTACAACCTCGGTCGGTAAACACATGGGTCGGAGTTGTTTTCACATTATCAATCTTATCGGCATAGGAATCTGCCGCTCCCCCAAACATTGGCACATCAGGGGGCAAATGGCGCAGATTGCGAAAAATATCTGCCGCATCATTGAGGGATTTCATCGTGATAATCATGCCAACTGCCGCAGGTTCATCGGCCTTAGCCCGCTCTACCACTGCCGACGCCGCCATGGCCAGATCTTCCTTATGTCCATCGTAAAAACAGAGTTCCACCGAGGAGGATTCAAACACATAAAAGCAAATCTCATGGCTGTGGTGCTGGATTCTTGCGTTGCTAATCTCACAGGAAGTCGTATTGCCACAGACCTGCACCTCCGGCAGTACCTTTTTGATATGGGCTGTCATGGCCGCAAGTTCCTGGGGCTGATTCAAACTGGTAATGACCATACAGAGAATGGCCGATGCCTTTTCCGGGCACTCGAAACGAAACTGTTCCAAACAACTATCCAATTTTTTCAGGTCGTCGATATTATACGCTAAAAGTTTCATTTTCTCAGATCCCCATCCACCAAAATCCGAATCTTACTGTTTCTAAAAAGTATTCGCCCTTCTTCCCCAAAAACCTGCCTGCCAAGAAAAGCCGTTGCCTCTTTTACGAGCAACGGCTTTTATCATTCCTGCCAATGACTGCGAAGCAGCGCAATCTCCGCAGCATATCCATCGTGGTCGTTGGGGGTCTCGAGGATAAAGGGCAGCTCCCGCAGGGCCGGATGATTGATAACACGAACCAATGCCCCCAGGCCAATCTGCCCTTCCCCAATGCGGGCATGGCGGTCCTTATGGGAACCACAAGCGTTGAGGCTGTCATTTAGATGGATGGCCTTTAACCTATCAAGGCCGATAATCCGGTCAAATTCAGAAAGTACCCCATCCAAATCCGCTACAAGATCATAACCGGCGTCCCAAACGTGACAGGTATCAAGACAGACCCCCACCTTATCCCGAAGATTCACCCGGTCAAGAATTGCCCGAAGCTCCTCGAAACTTCGGCCCACCTCGGTACCCTTGCCGGCCATGGTCTCCAACAGTACCGTAGTCGTCTGTTCCGGAACCAGCACTTCATTTAGCTGGGCAGCGATAAAGTCAATGCCCGCCGCTACCCCTTGCTTAACGTGACTGCCCGGATGGAAATTATAGTAATTGCCCGGCGTGTACTCCATGCGCTGCAAATCGTCGGCCATGGTCTCCCGGGCAAAGGTACGCAGTTCCTCTTTCGCCGCACAGAGATTCATCGTATAGGGGGCATGAGCCACTAGCTTCACAAAACCATGGGCCGCAGCCAGGGCCAAAAACGCCTCCACATCCGAAGCATCGATGGCCTTTGCCCTGCCACCGCGGGGATTGCGGGTAAAAAAGGCAAAGGTATCTGCCTTTAGTTCCAGGGCTTCCTTCCCCATGGCATTGTAACCCTTGGCAAAGGATAAATGACTGCCAATATGAAGCATCCCCAGCCCTCCTATCAAAGATGTTTTTCCAAGGCAACGACAGCATGACGCACACAGTCGTCACAGGAGCAGAGCATCTTTTTCGTCTTGATTCCCTTAATGTCTCCACAGATAGTGGCGCCAACCTTTTCTTTGAATTCCGCATTCATTTCTCTTGCAATTTTTTTGCTGGCCATATTATCCTTCTGTAGCAACCCCACTACCATGACTGCACCACAAAATGCACCACAGGTTCCTTCCATACTTCCCATTCCAGATCCAAAACCTGCTGCCCAGGCTTTTACCTCTTCCTCAGTTTTTCCATGCTTATCCGCAAATGCGTTAAGTACTGCTTGTGCACAATTGCATCCACCATGCAAAAACTCCACCGCTTTTTCTGCTCGAACGTTTGCCATCGTATAACCCTCCTAAAAAAACAACTATCCTTATCTTACACTAGACGCCGAAAAAGTGCAAAAAGCCGTCAAAAAAACAGCCCCTGTCCCAAAAGACAAGGGCTGTTCCGCTTAGGCCTGGATATCTACCAACGCGCCAAGATTCGGATCAAGGCTCTGCTCCATACCTTCCAGCAGTTCCATCGGTCCCGACTCAGCCGTCTCCATTGCCATCTTGAGAACAGCAATTCCCATATCCTGTCCAGCCTGGGCTTGATGCATGCTTACCGACATAGCGGCAATACTCATATCCATAGAAAGCACCTCCTAATCCACATCCTTGTGCTATCTATTTTATCGTCAAAAAAACCACAAAACTTAAACACCGCCATAAGAAAACCGCCTTCTTCTGAAGGCGGCCCTGTTTCTATGTATCGCCTCTATGCTTCCTTGAGTTTCCGGCGAATTTTATCCTGATTCAGTTTGGATAAGCTGCCCGCTGTCCCCAGCACGTACATCCCATCCTTTAACCGCAACAGTAGTCCCGTACGGCCATTATCGGTCTCAATCACTCCTTTCATCTCGGAATTCTCAGGTAAAGGTCTGTCGCCCCAGAACAACGACTTTGACATGTTTCTAAGCTTGCTGATCCTCATACTGTAACCTCCCGTGATGTTATTTAGTTATCTCGTTACACCATTACCCTTCGACAGAAGGAATTGTTCTCCTGCTGTAACTTATAATAATTTTATGACAACCATCTAAATACAGGCTGAAATATTCTGCCTAAGAAAAATAAAAAATCCAGTCTGAGCGCATCATAACGATGCGCCCAGACTGGATTGTCTGTTATTTTTTTTCGGGGACAGAATGGCACCCGCAACAGCTGCCACTGCATCCTGATGCACCACAGCAATCGGACTTTCCCTCATGGAAATTGCGATAGATATGCCTAAGGGCAAGGAACAACGCCACAGCTAATACCGCAGCTACGATAAAGGTTGCCATGTATATCCCTCCTAACCAAGATATTCGGTAACCTGAATTTTATAGAAAAACGATCAGAAGCCGAGGAATCGGCCGCCCTGATAAACCAGCAGTGAAACCACCCATGCAATCACAAACATGTAAACGGCCGAGAAAATCATCCATTTCCAGCCGCCAGCTTCTTTCTTGATGGTACCCAAAGCCGTTACACAAGGCGTGTAAAGCTGGGAGAACACCATGAATGCCAACGCTGACAGCGCCGTGAAACTCGAAGCCATGCCCGTCTCTATCATCTGACCAGCAGACTCAACAGCATCGGCGGCTTCCGTGGATACATCGGCAGCCCCATAGAGAACACCAATGGTAGCAACAACCGTTTCTTTTGCCATAATACCCGAAAGCAGTGCGGCACCAGATTCCCAAGTAGCAAAACCATGGAATACGAACAGATTGGACATCCAGCCACCCAGCGTAGCCAGGATTGACTCATCAATCTCGCACGGACCATCAAAGTTGTAATTGGACATTACCCACAGGAGAACCGAAGCGGCAAAGATAATCGTACCGGCTTTAACCAGATAGCCTTTACCTTTATCCCAAGTCTCCAAAAGTACCGACTTCATGTCCGGCATACGATACGGCGGAAGTTCCAGCAGGAACGTGGAGCCCTTATCTTTAAAGATAGAGGAACCCAGACCCTTGGCCGCAACAATTGCCATGATGACGCCGGCAATATACATAGCAAAGACCACGTTAGCGGCATTATCGGGGAAGAACATGGCAGCGAACAAAGCCATAATCGGCAATTTCGCCCCGCAGGTGAGAAACGGCGTTACGAGAATGGAAACCATGCGGTCCTTCTCGGAATCCAGCGCACGAGCACCCATGATTGCCGGAACACCGCAGCCAAACCCCATCATCAGCGGCATGACGCCTTTACCCGTAAGACCGCAACGGCGCATAATCGGGTCCATGATGAAGGCGATACGAGCCATATACCCCGTGCCATCCAGGAAGGACAAGCAGAAGAACAGCACAAAAATCAGCGGTACAAAGGTCAGCACAGCACCAACACCGCCGATGATGCCATCGCATACCAGGGAAACCATCCACTCAGCCACGCCGGCATCCGTAAGAAAATCGGTGGCAAAATCCAGGAAGTCCTCGTTAATCAGCGAATCCAAGGCATCGGCAATTGGCTGGCCAATCCACTCGAAGGTAATCATGAAAACACCATACATGATGGCCAGGAAAATCGGCAGGGCCAAAACGCCATTTGCCAAGAATCTGTCAATCTTTTCCGACTTGGTCTGGCCCACACCAGACATCGTAACCGACTGCGCAATAACCGTATCAATCAGCGCATAACGGGCTTCGATGATTTCTTCCTGTTTCTGCTCCTCCGACTTGCTGCTGGCTTCAATCTCCTGAACCTTGATGATATGATCCTTCACCAACTGGCTCGGCTCGTAATTCGACATAACCGTGGAAGTGAATACATCCAACAGCTTTCTAGCACTCTTGCTGCTGCGGCCTACCGTCTGAACCCCCGGCATACCCAGCGCATCTTCGAGGCGGCGGCAGTCAATCTTTATGCCACGGCGCTCTGCATCATCGGCCATGTTGAGGTCAATCAAAAGAGGGATGCCTTTTTCCAGCAACTGAACGGTCAGGAACAAGTTACGCTCAATATTCGAGCTGTCCACAACATCCATGACAAGGTCCAATTTATTGTTCATGAGATAATCGATGACGATTTTTTCTTCCGGAGAACGGGCATTAATGCTATACGTACCTGGGAGATCCACGATAGAAATCGCACGGTCCTGGTGGCGCGCATAACCGACTTTTTTATCAACGGTTACGCCTGGCCAGTTACCAATCTTCTGACGTGCGCCTGTAAGTTCATTGAATATCGTGGATTTACCAGTATTCGGATTACCGGTTAATGCTACTGCAATTGTTGCCATTTTACTAAATCGTCTCCTTTTTAACCAACCTGCTCTACGGTAACCTTCTCTGCATCCGCGCGGCGAAGGGCCAGATTATAGGAACGGACACTAATAGCGATTGGGTCGCCCAGTGGAGCTGCCCGCAGGACTTTTATCTTCGTCCCCGGCGTAAGGCCCATAGTCATGAGACGTTCTTTCAAGCTGCTATCATCAATCTGCTTGATTTTCA
>CALYVJ010000145.1 GCA_945494195.1 uncultured Selenomonas sp.
AATTGATAAAATCATGCTAACCAAGATACCAGCCGCACCCAATCCGGCTGAATAACCATCGACATGTACTGAAAAAGACCTGCCCCCGCGGCTTCCACCGCCGGGGCAGGTCTTTTTTGGCTCACAAAGGAACCTTGCCAGTGGTATTCCGTTCCACCAGCACATTATCGAGCAGGATTCGCTTGCTTTTTCCCCCGCGAATTGTTTCAATCAACAGCTTGGCAGCACTTTCTCCCAGCTGGAACATATTCTGGTCCATGGTGGTAATCTTCGGTTCTACCAATCGCGATAAGGCGATATTGTCATAGCCCATAATAGAGATGTCCCTGGGCACCGACAGTCCCAATCGCTTGCAGGCATTCAAGGCACCTACTGCCATCAAATCGTTGCAACAGAAGATTGCCGTCGGCTTTGCTTGCGGCAATTTTTTCACCAGCGCCGCCATCGTGGCATCTACAGTTTCGACGCCATTGCCTTCCCCGATATTCAGGATGTAATCCTCCACCGCATTACCCGTTTCCGTCATAATTTGACGATACGTTTCCTCCTTGATGTCATAGGAATCAGAGTTATCGCCCCGCACAAACAAAATTTGCTTATGCCCCAGGCCATGCAAATAATCCAAGGCCGTTTTGCAGCCGAGTTGTTCATCATTGCCTACATAAGACACGCCATTTATCCGGTGATACCCATTGATAAATACCAACGGTACCCGCTCCACTAATTTTTCGTAGAAGCTTTCCTTTATGTTTTTGGTATTCGGACTGATGACAATAATCCCAGACACATTGCGCGCTACCAACGCCTTGATAGCCTGGCTTTCCTGCTTGGGATCATTTTGGGCACAATTCAGCAGGAACGAAAAGCCCACCTGCCGGACTGCCTCCTCAATACCGTCGATAACCTCCGCGAAAAACATATTGTGAAGTCCCGGAACCACCACCCCAATTGTGGTGGATTTACGGGTATTCAGTTCACGTGCCTGCACATTGGGTACATAATTAAGACTACTTATTGCCGCTTTGACTTTTTCCTGGGTCTCCCGCTTTACCGGATAATTGCCATTTACCACCCGGGAAACAGTCGCCACCGATACCCCAGCGGCCTTAGCAACATCCACAATTGTGGCCTGTTTCTTCTCTTCCATAACTACCTGCTTTCTTCGGCATCTCAATCCTCAGAAACGGTTTGCATAAACGTATCGAAGGCTGCCATTCCCTGCGCATCGCGCTTAAAAACTCCCGCATGCGTAAGCACCGTAGCAAAAACCTTGCCGATTTCTGCCTGCAGGATCTCCGCCACCTGCTCTTTGGTGACCTCCGGATATTTCCCTCGCAACATTTGGTACCAGTCTGCATGTTTTGCCAGCTCAGCAATCCCTGAGACATCCTCCGTACCCTTGACCAGTTCCTGCCCCAGCTGTTGCATTTCCTGCTTCAACCGCGCCGGTAATACTGCCAGTCCCATCACTTCGATGAGTCCGATGTTTTCCTTCTTGATGTGGTGTACCTCGGCATGGGGATGAAAAATCCCCATGGGATGTTTCGCACTAGTCCGGTTGTTGCGCAGCACCAAATCCAACTCATACGCTGTCCCGCGGCGGCGGGCAATCGGCGTAATGGTATTATGGGGCTTACCATCAGAAAAAGGCAGTATGCCAACGCTTTCATCCTGATAAGAACGCCACTTAGTAAGAATCTTGTCCGCAAGGCTTACGATTTCTTCCCGATCTTCCCCCGTCAGCCGGATCGTTGCCATCGGCCATTTAACCCGGCCGATTTTCACATGGGGAAAACCAGCTGCTGCATACATCTTTTCCACCGGGGCCTTCGCCATGGCAAAATCATAGCGCCCCCCCTGATAATGGTCATGGGAAAGGATTGAACCACCTACTATCGGCAAGTCAGTATTGGAACCAAGAAAATAATGCGGGAAAATCGTTACAAAATCCAGCAGGTTTTCAAAGGTCTTGCGATTCACTTTCATAGGCGTATGTTTTCGATTCAAGACTATGCAATGCTCGTTATAGTATGTATACGGAGAATACTGCAAAAACCAACGATGCGAAGCAAGCCGCAGCGGAATCAGACGGTGAGTCTGTCTGGCCGGATGCCCGTCATGACCAGCAAAGCCCTCATTTTCCCGACACAAAAGGCACGGGGGATACGCACTTGACGGTACCAGCTTAGCCTTCGCAATATCGCGCGGATCCTTCTCTGGCTTAGATAAGTTGATGGTTATATCCAGATTGCCGTATTCGGTCCCCACCTGCCATTTCAGATTCTTATCAATCCTATCCTTACGGATGTAATTAGCGGCAATACTCATCTTATAGAAATTATCCGTTGCCGCCTTCGGTGCCCGCGCATAATCCTCCTGGAATTTGCGTACCACCTCGGAAGGCCGTGGCATCACACAATTCATCAGGCGTGTATCGAACAAATCCCGCTGACAAACCGTATCTTCAATAAGTCCTTCCTGCACCGCAAAGTCCAGCATAGCCGCCAGTACCGGTGCAGCCGTTTCTAAAGTTTCTTCTATCTCTTCCGGTTCAAATTCACTGACATGCAAGACATCGATCAGCAAATTTGCACTGTAATAAAAATCCTCTTCGCTGATAAGACCGCGCTGCTTAGCGAAATTCAACAGGCGGTTGATTTCTGTATTGATATTCATTGTTATCGTCCTTTCCACCTTCCCAGCGGAAGGCGTCAGCCATCAGGCCAACAGACAAAATCCATTATTTTTCATAGCCATTGGGATGCTTCTGATGCCAGGTCCACGCCGTGCCAATGACCTGGCGCACATCGGTATAACGAGGATTCCAGCCTAAGACCTTTCGCGCCTTTTCACTGGAAGCAATCAGCTGTGCCGGATCGCCGGCACGGCGACTGCCCATTTCCACCTTGATTTCTTTGCCTGTAGCCTCTTTGGCCGCTTCAATCATTTCCTTGACCGAAAAGCCCTGGCCATTGCCGAGATTGAAGATATTGCTTTCGCCACCCTTACGTAGGTATTCCAGCGCCAGTACATGCGCATCCGCCAAATCGATGACATGAATATAGTCCCGCAAGCAAGTACCATCTGGCGTAGCGTAATCGTCGCCAAAAATCGTGATGTGGTCACGCTTCCCTAAAGGGACCTGCAAAATCAGCGGAATCAAATGGGTCTCCGGATTGTGATCTTCACCGATAGAACCATCGTCCAATGCCCCGGCGGCATTGAAATACCGCAGCGAAACATAGCGGATGCCATTGGCCCGGCTAACCCACTTCATCATCTTCTCCATAGTGAGCTTACTCTCACCATAAGTATTCGTCGGGCAAGTTTCATCCTCTTCGAGGATAGGGATTCGCTCCGGTTCGCCATAGACGGCTGCCGTGGAAGAGAATACAATTTTATCCACCCCATGGCGGACCATCGCTTCCAGCAACACCTGCATACCATATACGTTGTTGTTAAAATATTTCAGCGGTTTTTCCATGCTTTCGCCCACCAGCGAATTCGCAGCGAAATGGATAACCGCATCGATTTGGTTCTCAGTGAAAATTTTGTCGAGAACCGCCACCTCACGAATATCACCCTCATAAAACTTTGCCTTCGGATTCAATGCATCGCGATGGCCCGTTTGCAAATTATCAACGATGACAACATCTTCTCCTTTTGCCACCAACTGATGTACGGCGTGAGAACCAATATAACCGGCACCGCCGCATACTAGAATTGACATATTCATGCGCTCCTTTTTTATCAAACAGAAATCGCTTTCTATTTTACCATTTTTTCTACGCGTTTACTATATTTGTTTCTATCCTCTCACCCGATGCGTACCATCAGCAATATTGGCCACATAAAAGCTTGGTGCATAACCAATCTTCTCCGTATAAGCTTTACCGACTTTCTCCTTGAAGACTTCAATAGCCTCATCTTTCACTAAACTTACCGTACATCCACCAAAACCAGCACCAGTCATTCGTGATCCGATAACGCCCTCTACCTGCCATGCTAATTCCGCCAAGGTATCAAGTTCGCGGCCGGTAACATCATAATCATCCCGCAGCGAATAATGAGATTCATTCATCAGCTTGCCAAACCTTGCGACATCCTTTGCTTCCAATGCCTCAACCGCTGC
Source organism: uncultured Selenomonas sp. (assembly GCA_945494195.1). GTDB lineage: Bacteria > Bacillota > Negativicutes > Selenomonadales > Selenomonadaceae > Selenomonas_A. Next base: position 4,133 of record CALYVJ010000145.1, read on the forward strand.
CAAGGTACGGTTATTCTCCATTACCGCATGGCGTGCCCGCTGCCGTTCCAGGGGTTCGGAAACCGCCCCAGCCAGCTGATTGAACGCTTCGTTGCTAAGCTCTCCCAACGCGTGTAAATCCGGTTTTACTTCCCGCAATTCATTCAAAGCATGTTCACACTGTGCACGGCGCACATTATAAGCACTCGATGCTAAACTGTGTGGCTTGTTGGTATTGGCAATGACGATACTTGCACCAGCCAACGCGATTTTGCTATATCGATACTCCAACGTATTACAATCGAGCAAAATCGCGCAATCCTTCCGCCCCATGCCGACAGCGAACTGATCCATGATGCCGCAGTTAACCCCCACAAAAGTATTTTCTGCCTTCTGCGAAAGTTTAACCATCGTCAGCATATCCAAATCAAAGGAAAAAGCGTCATTTAGAATCAGCGCTGTCAACACTTCCAGGGAAGCAGAAGACGACAAACCAGAACCATTGGGCAATGTCCCATAGATTAAAATATCAAAACCATGCGCAGCTTTATAACCAGCATCTTCAAAGACCTTTACCACTCCCATAGGGTAATTCGCCCAATCCTTGCTTTTATCATAGCTAAGGCCCGACATAGGAAATTCCACCACGCCCTTATCGGCTAAATTCATCGAGAACATCCTGGTCTTATCATCCTGACGATCTGCTACTAACGCATAAGTTCCCAGGGAAATTGCACAAGGAAATACATGACCGCCGTTATAATCTGTATGTTCGCCAATTAAATTGACCCGTCCCGGCGAAAAATAAAGCCGCGTCTCCTTAGAACCAAATTTTTTAGAAAACTCCGCCTGCATTTTTTCTAAGATTTCCTGTTCCATGCTTCTTCCTCCTATTTATATATGTAAACGTTTTCTTATTTGTGGAAAATTTTGGTGCAACTCATAACTTGATAGCCAAAGCTGCACCACTTTCTATTACCTTTAGTTTACCCTTGAAACTGTTGCTTGTCAATGCATTTTGTAAACGTTTTCTACTAATCGACTATTCTACGGCTTTTCCGTCACAAATTTACTTATTGATATCTTCCCACTTCTCCTCCAGTTCTTCTACAATACGAGCATGCTCCTCTTCCGTCAGCGTTACTTTTTTCCGGTAAACCACGGCAGCCAGCACTAACAATGCCACTGGAATGGCAAACATGATGAGCTGGAATTTCAGCAATCCCCCCGTCGTGATATCTGCCGCCGAAGCACCACCGGTCATTCCTACCCACACAGCGGTCAGTCCTACGATACCGCCAGTGATTGCACCGGAAAGTTTATCCACCAAGGGGCGAACACACAGGCATACTGCTTCATCACGATGCCCCAGCTTCAACTGCCCATATTCTACTGAATCTGTAATCG
>CALYVJ010000146.1 GCA_945494195.1 uncultured Selenomonas sp.
CGCAAACGGCTGGAACCTTTTTATTGAATCATTGAGACGAAAATTTATGCCTCTTTTTTGTCAAAGGGAACGTGGTTGAGCACCAGGTCCGGATTGTTGTCCGTAATCCAGCCGATGGCCCACTCGTTGCTAAGAAGCAGCACCGGATTCTGGTTGCGGTCATAGACGAACATGCCACGGTCCGCGCCCTTGAGCTCTGCCGGCGTCACTTCGCGGCCATCCTCAAAAGCCATCCAGCGGGCGACCTCAAAGGGCTGCATGTTCATCTCGATGTCAACGTTGTACTCATTCTTGAGACGGTACTCCAGCACCTCGAACTGCAGCGTGCCGACGGTGCCGACGATATAGGACTCGGTACCGGCGCCAGCCTGCTGGAAGAGCTGGATTGCGCCCTCCTGAGTGAGCTGCTCGATGCCCTTGACGAACTGCTTACGCTTCATGGTATCCTTCGCCTGAACGCGGGCGAATTTTTCTGGCGGGAATACCGGAAAGTCCGCATATTTGAACTTATGGCTGGCATCGCAGACCGTGTCGCCGATGCCAAAGACCCCCGGGTCGAAGAGACCGATGATGTCACCCGGATATGCCGTATCCACAATCTGGCGGTCCTGAGCCAGGAACTGCTGAGGCTGAGCCAGCTTCAGCATCTTGCCCGTGCGCTCATGCCAAACTTCCATGTTGCGCTCGAACTTGCCCGAGCAAATGCGGATGAAGGCCAGACGGTCGCGATGGGCCGGGTTCATGTTGGCCTGAATCTTAAAGACAAAACCCGAGAACTTCTCATCGCTAGCCGGAATCATCCCCTCTGAAGACTTGCGGGGCTGCGGGATCGGCGCCATGCGGATATAGCCCTCAAGGAAGTCCTGCACACCGAAGTTCGTCATGGCCGAACCAAAGAACATAGGCGTGAGCTCACCGGCATTGACGAGTTCCATATCGAATTCCTCGCCAGCCTCATTGAGGAGCTCCAAATCTTCCTGCAGAGCTTCCCAGACATCTTCGCCCACGCGCTCGATGACTGCCGGGTCATCGGGCTCATAGACATCAGCGATACGCGCCTCCTGACCATGGGTCGTATCCTCAGCGAAGAGCAGCACCTTATCGTTGCGGCGGTCGTAAACGCCCATGTACTGCCCGTCCTGACCGATTGGCCAATTCATCGGATAAGAGCGGATGCCCAACACGTTTTCGATTTCGTCCATAAGGTCAATCGGAGCCTTACCATAGTGGTCCAGCTTATTGACAAAAGTAAAGATAGGAATGTTCCGCTGCTTGCAGACCTTGAACAGTTTCTTCGTCTGGGCCTCGACGCCCTTGGCCACGTCGATGACCATGACAGCACTGTCAACGGCCATCAGCGTGCGGTAGGTGTCCTCGGAGAAGTCCTGATGGCCCGGCGTATCGAGGATGTTGATGCGGCAGCCGTCGTAGTCGAACTGCAGCACCGACGAAGTGACCGAGATACCACGCTGCTTCTCGATTTCCATCCAGTCGGATACCGCATGGCGCTGAGTCTTGCGGCTCTTGATGGAACCAGCCAGATGGATGGCACCACCGTAGAGCAGGAGTTTCTCCGTAAGCGTCGTCTTACCAGCATCCGGGTGAGAGATAATGGCAAAGGTGCGGCGCTTTTCTATTTCTTTATTGAGTTCTTCACTTAATGCTGACAAAGTAAATCCTCCCATATGCAAATAACACTAACTTACATATTATCATAAGGACTATTATCATCGCAATAATTAATTTCTTGTCGTATAATAAAGAGTAATGAACACAATGGAGGTGTCCACATGGAAATCAAGAAATCCGCCTGCCCCTACGACTGCCCCGACTGCTGCGGGCTGCTTGTCTATACCGAGGGCGATGAAGTTATCAAAGTAAAAGGCGACCCGAGCCACAGCTATACCCGCGGCACGCTCTGCCCCAAGATGGCGCGCTACGAGCGCACGGTGCACTCGTCGGCACGCCTTACGACGCCCCTCAAACGCGTCGGCCCCAAGGGCAGCGGGGACTTTACGCCGATCAGCTGGGACACCGCCATTGCGGCCATCGCCAGCCAATGGAAAACCATTATTGATACGTTCGGTGCCGAGGCTATCCTGCCCTACTCCTATGCTGGCACCATGGGCACCATCCAGTACAGTGCCGGCCACAGCTTCTTCTATCAGCTGGGCGCCACGAGCCTTGACCGCACCATCTGCGCGCCGGCAAAATCGCGCGGCTATCGCGACGTCATGGGCGGCACGCTGCCCACGCCCCCCCAGGAGGCCGACTGCAGTGACTTCATTATTCTCTGGAGCATCAGCATGCTGGCCACCGACATCCACTTCCGTCACGACGTGGAGCTTGCCCGCCAGAACGGCGCAAAAATCTGGTGCATCGACACCTATGAGACGCCGACGGCCCGCTATGCCGACCACTTCACCTGCGTGAAGCCCGGCACCGACGGTGCCCTGGCCCTGGGCCTTATGCATGTGCTTAGCCGCGACGGGCTTGTCGACGAGAAATTCATTCAGCAACATGTCACGGGCTGGGAGGAGCTTCGCAATCATATCCTGCCCCATTATTCACCAGCTGCCGTATCGGCCATCACCGAGGTGCCTGCTGCCGCAATCGAGGAGCTTGCCAAGGCCTTCGGCCGCGCCCGGGCGCCCTTCATCCGCCTTGGCAGCGGCCAGTCCCGCTATGGCAACGGTGCGATGACCTCGCGGCTCATCACCTGCCTGCCCGCCATCGTCGGCGCCTATGCCCATACTGGCGGCGGTCTTTTGACCTCGGCCTCGGGCAGTCATGCCTTTGACAAGAGCATCATCCGCCGCCCCGAAAAGGAAAAGGGTGGAGTCCGTCATATCAACATGATCAAGCTGGGTCAGGCCCTGACGGATGAAAAACTAGCGCCCCCCATCAAGAGCCTTTATGTCTATTCCTCCAATCCTGCCTGCACGGCTCCCGAGCAGGCCCTCGTCCAGCAGGGGCTTTTGCGCGAGGACCTCTTCACCGTCGTCCACGAGCGCTTCATGACCGACACAGCCCGTTATGCCGACATCATCCTGCCTGCAACGACTTCCCTGGAGCACGACGACATCTACTATTCTTACGGCCACTATACCGTCCAGCGCGGCGATGCCGCCATCCCGCCGGTCGGCCAAAGCAAATCCAACTGGCAGGTCTTTTCGCTGCTGGCCAAGGCCATGGGCATCGACGATACCTTCTTCCAGCAGACGGAAGCGGAACTGATTGAAAAATTCATCGCCAGCACGGACACGGCCTGGCCGCTGCCCGTGGATAAGGAACGGCTTTCCAGCGGCGAGCCCGTCGACCTGCCCATGCCCGATGATTACAAGCTCGATTTCCAAACGCCTTCGGGCAAAATCGAAATCAAGAATCCTGCCTGCGAGCCCGCACTGCCCGATTACCGTCCGCCCCATTACGCCAAGGATGACGAGTCCTTCCTGCTGATCAACGCCCCGGACCCGCGCATCCTCGACAGCTCCTTCAACGAGCGCCCCGAGCTCATGCGGGGCCATGTCATGGAGCTTTTGATGCATCCTGATGATGCCCAGCACCTGGGCCTTTGCGAAGGCGATACCGTGCAGGCCAGCAATGCCCAGGGAAGTGCGCAGTTTACGCTAACCCTGACGGCACGCACCGCCCTGGGCCGCGTCGTCAGCGAGGGCGTCTGGTGGAACACGCTGACAAAGACTGGCAACACCAACCAGCTGACCCATGCACGCACCACCGACAAAGACGACGGCAGCACCTTCTACGATGTCAAAGTCAACATCAGCAAGATCTGACCTGTCAAATTTTGACAAGTCAATGCTGACAAGTCAAAAAAATGGCAGCCGCAATCCTGACCTATCAAGATTGCAGTTGCCGTTTTTACGTGCTTATTTCAGTTCCAAGCCCACCGGGCAATGGTCACTGCCAAATATTTCGTTGTGGATGGTCGCATCGGCGATGCGGTCTTGGAGCCGTTTCGAGGCCACAAAGTAATCGATGCGCCAGCCCGCATTCGTATCACGGGCCTTGCGCAGATACGACCACCAGGTATAGATGCCCGTGCGCTCCGGATACAAAGTGCGGAAGGTATCGATGAAGCCCGTCTCCAGAAGCTCCGTGAACTTGCCCCGTTCCTCATCGGTGAAGCCTGCATTATGATGGTTCGTCTTCGGATTCTTGAGATCGATCTCCGTGTGGGCCACGTTGAGATCGCCGCAGACGATAACCGGCTTCTTGCTGTCAAGCTCGAGCAGATAGGCACGGAAAGCATCCTCCCACTCCATGCGGTAGGCCAGACGCTCCAGCTCGCGCTTGGAGTTCGGCGTGTAGACCGTCACGAAGTAGAATTCCGGGAACTCCAGCGTGATCACACGGCCCTCGTGGTCGTGCTCCTCGATGCCGAGCCCGTAGCTTACTGAAAGGGGCTCGATGCGCGTGAAGACCGCCGTCCCCGAATAGCCCTTCTTCTCGGCGCTGTTCCAGTACTGCTTATAGCCCGGCAGGTCGAGGATGGCCTGATCCGGCTGCATCTTCGTCTCCTGCAAGCAAAATACATCGGCATCGAGCTTGCAAAACGACTCCATAAATCCCTTTTTCAAGCATGCCCGCAGGCCGTTGACATTCCAAGAAATAAATTTCATCGGTTCACCCTCCCCATTACGGAAGTGCCTTAAACGAGTCCAGTGGCCAGAAGACCATCATAGCCTTGCCCTTGATGAGGTCAAGGGGAACAAATCCTACATCAGCAAAGCGGCTGTCTTCAGAATTGTTACGGTTATCGCCCATGACGAAAATCGTCCCTTTCGGTACCGTGGATTTCGGATATTCACTCTTCGTCTTTTCTAGAATATAATCCTCATTCAAAAGCTGGTCATTGACGAATACACGGCCATCTTTGATTTCCACCGTGTCCCCTGCCGTAGCGATAACGCGTTTGATGAAATCACGCTTCGGGTCACGGGGATACTGGAATACCAGGATTTCGCCTTTCTGGGGTTCACGGAACTGATAGATAAATTTATTGACTACGAGGCGCTCCTGAGACTGCAAGGTTGGCCGCATAGACGGACCATCAACGATATAAAGCTCGACTACAAACTGGCGGATGATAAACGCCAGCACGACGGCCACGACAATCGAAACAATCCAATCTTTAGCCTCTTCTCCTAATGAACTCATTACAGTGTCCTCCTCATAATAAATTTCAAACAAATAGGGACTGCTAAAAAGCAGTCCCTACCGTTACGCCAATTAGCGTTTCTCTTTGATACGAGCAGCTTTACCCGTAAGGTTGCGCAGATAATAGAGTTTAGCACGACGAACGATCCCCTTGCGGACAACGTCGATCTTCTCAATGCGCGGGGAATGAACCGGGAACATACGCTCAACACCTACGCCGTAGGAAATACGACGAACCGTGAACGTCTCACGAACGCCCGTACCCTGGCGGGAGATGACAACGCCCTCGAACATCTGGATACGCTCGCGGGAACCCTCGACGATTTTCGCATG
>CALYVJ010000147.1 GCA_945494195.1 uncultured Selenomonas sp.
CCCTCCATTACATTGCAGGCCACCAACACGGCACAAATGATTTCAGTCCTGCGTTTGGAGATAATGTTTGACAAATCGTAGGTCACACCAATTTCAGCCCCACGATAAAAACTTCCCGGCGAAGATATTTCCAGCCTGTCGCGAAACATATCGATTTGTATCTGCGTACCATCCAGAAAATAGTCTCTATGCGCTACGGCGTTTATCACACCTTCAAACACAGCTCGCTTGGGGTAAGCATCTATATTGGTACGTCCTGTATCCGTCTTTACCAAGGAATGGTTCATTCGTTGATAAACGAAATCACAAATATTTTGGATGCTCTGAACAATATTTCCCTGAAAACGATTAACCGTCACAATACGTTGACTCCCCTTGTTAAAGCCAGAAAATACCGAGCAAGTCACCGCGGTCTTAGCTCCATCATAGTCGTCTGCAAATAGCACAGCACCATTGGTCAACATACCATTTTCATCAAAAAACCCCAACGAACGAAGCGCCTTGTCCGTATATACCTTACCATCATTATGCTCCGCATAAAAATCCAACAACGTCTTAAAATCTTCTCGCCTATAACGAATTTCTGATAACAACGCATCGAACTGAGTATTTTGACTCGCTATGCTCATCTGTATAATTTCTTCATAAGTGGCACCATTCGTAAAGCCATCACGCCGCATATATATGGCTGGAATGTTTTGATATTTAAGAACAACGGGCCGGGTAGGCGACGTCTCTACCCTTATATGAACGACAAATCGTTCCTTGTCTTTCACGGTATAGCGCAGGAACTCAATTTTCATCGGTGGACGAGGAACTAAATGCTCATTAACCTGATTATTGAAATAATTCCGCTCCTTATCAGCCACCATGCGCTCATAGCCAATAAGTTTATGGGTCTTGTCCTCAACCCCCAAATACATATCTCCCCCAGCTGCGTTGGCAAAACCAGCTATAGTCTTTAGCCACCCCACTACATCATCACGGTTCAATTTCCCCTTATATTCCGTTTGATGATCCTCCAACCGGACGCTCGCTGTCAATTCCTCTATAAACATAAACATATCCCCTCACGATAATTGAACTACTTCAATTATACTTCAGTACGACTTCAATATCAACTTCAACTAAACTTCAACATCATTCAACCTGCCGCCTCGTCCCCCTATGAACCTCATCGAACACATACCAGAAATCAAACTGGCTAACGTAAAACGATAAAAAGATAATTTAATTCGTTCACCCTCCACGCACAGGATAGTATTTGATCCAACCAACCAGATTGATAACGCAAACAAGCGCCAATGCATCACAGCATTGGCGCTTGTCTCTATACAACTATATAAGCAAAATAAAAGAGCCTTACAGGTCACCATCCCGAAGGCTCTCCTACCGGTGTAAACTCGTGGTCTACCCCTCTTTTCGTTTGTACATTTATTATACCATTTCCATTATATGCTAGCAAGAAATTTTACGACAAATCGTACGTTTTCCTCGCATCACTTTTATTTGATTACCGTCCAGTTATGGTCGCACTTCGGCGTGATGGTGCCTTTTTCTTTGACATAGCGAATCATCAAGGAGCGCATCTGGCCGTCGTCGCCGTATTTGCGCATGGAGTCGAAGACAACTTTTGGCTTTTTGCCATTGGTGTAGCCCATGGCGGCCATGTAGCCGCTGCCGCCGTTCATGCGGTAGTCGTTGATGGCCAAGGTGTATTTATCCGTGTCCTTTACGTCCTTGCCCTGATACTGTAGCTTGGTGATGCGGCTGCCCACAGGTTTCGTCAGGTCGATGGTGTAGTCTGCGCCCTGCAGCATATCGTAGTTGTAGTCCGGGCTCGTACCGTAGAAGCTGGCGGCGTGCTCCATGTATTTTTTGAGCTCCGCGCCGGTAATCTCGATACCGTAGAGATAGTTCTCATAGATGTAGAGTCCTGACATTTCCTGCAGGGTAATCGGCCCCTTGTCAATGTTCTGGCTGGTGTTAAACGATGCTGCCGCCGAAAGCTGGGTTCCGGCATAATGGCGCTGGACTTCATTGACCAAATCGACGATGGCCGAATCCTGATGATTTGACTCCGCACCGAGGAAAACATCCGATGCCTCGCCGACTACCGTCTGCAGATGCTTGAGCGTCTTTTCATGCCAGGGCTTTACCAGCTTGACAATGGCGGGATCATCCGCTACGCCCTTCGTGGGAATCGCCTGCGTCGTGACTTTCTCCACCTGCCATTTGCCGTCAACTTTTTTGAGCGTCAACTGGCTCTTGCCCACGAATTTGCCATCCTTGCCGCTCTCGACCACCGGAACGCCATTTATCACCCCGTCTTTATAGACCTTGCCGTCGGGGCCGGTCACGCCCTTGGCATTGTCAATAACCACATGATTATGCGCACAAATCAAGAGGTCGAGCTCCGGGCAAGCCTCGGCAATTGCTACCACCTGATTTTCGTCGCTATTGCGATCCCCCCGCGGTACCCCCGAATGGGAGACGCCGATGAGGATATCCACGCCCTGTTCCTTGAGTTCTTTGACATACCGCTGGACAACGGGCACCTGGCTGACAAAATGGACGCCGGCAAAATGGGACGGGTCCTCAAAATTCGGAATCGCCGGGGTATCGGTGCCGATGATGCCGACCTTTACCTTCTCGCCGTCGACCTTGACCGTCTTGATGAGGTACGGCCGCACACCGGCCCAGGTCTTGCCCGTCTTATCGTCGATGACGTTGGCACCAAGGACATTCTTGTTCTTGCCGATAACCTTCTGCAGGTAATCAAGGCCAAAATTAAACTCATGGTTGCCCAGCTCGATGGCATCGTAGCCAATCTTGTTGAAGGCCGTAAACATGGGGTGCTGGCCCACTTTCCACTCCTGGGGATGCTGGACCATATAGGTATCCAGCGGCGTGCCCTGGATGATATCGCCACCATCGATGACAAGGACGGCATCATCCTTCGTCTTGGCCTTGCGCCCTTCGTTAATAATCGTACTGACCTTGGCCAGCCCCAAATCCGCTTTTTGGGCGCGGAAATAATCCCAGCCAATGACACTGCCATGGATATCCGACGTCGAGTAGACGGTAAGATCGCCCGCAAACGCCGTGCCCGTTGTAACGGCCGCCGTAAGTGCGGCCAATGCCATAACCTTTAACGATTTTTTGCCAAACATAATAACCCTCTTTTCCGTAGAACTCCATTCCTTATTTTACACCGAAAAGCTCGCCAGTAAATACCGGCGAGCTTTTCTGGCACATTTATAAATCAGGGGTATATAAAAAGGAGTCAAAGTTTATCCGTTGAACAAACTGGAATTATTTTACGTATTTTACCAATTCATCATCGGTGATGTTCTTGCCGCAGTAGCGCATGATGGCACGGAAGAACGTAGCCGAGCGGTTGACGCGCTGGATGGCTTCCTCATGCGTCAGCTCACGGTCCTCAGCGCGCAGTTTCTGCGCAAGCTCAAAGGACTCGTTGGCAATCTTCAACATGTAGTCGATGATTTCGTCTTCGCTGTTGAAGCGGACGCTGTCATCCACCGTCATTTCCTTCGTAATCAAAGGAACGCCGTCGACATCGTATTTCACATCACTGCGATTGAGGGTCTGGTCGATGTTCAGATGATGTTTCTTGTTGAAATCATCATAGACCGACATATGCAGCGGCATCGAAAGGTCGCCGCAGTAGTGGCCCAGGATCGCGTAGTTGTAGTCATCGAAACGGCCCATCTCCGTCCAAGCCTTGGATTTGCGCGTAGCGTTGATGATTGCACCTAAGATCCAGCCATCCGGCGAATCGTCACGGCTCTGACCGATCATCTCGAGCTGCTCTTCGACATCTTTGCGCGTTGGCGGTTTGCTGGCATCAAAGAAATGCCCCTGACCGTCGTTTTTCTTGAGCTTGTTGATAGCCGACACCGTCTTGGATACGTCCGGTGCGCAGGCATTCTGGTAGCTAGAAAGACCTGCCGCACGCTCGATGGCCATGTGGGTCTGATCCGTCCAAGCCTCTGCCGTCAGCGGAGCCAGCGACAGCGTGCCAAACGAAGCCAGCATAGCCGGGATAATCAAAAGTTTTGATTTCTTACCGAATTTCATACTATTTCCTCCTAAAGAGAAGAATCGTACCGGCGGGGCAGGAACCTCCTGCTCCTGCCCACCGGAATTATGTTAGTTGTAGATTAACGGAATTTGTAGCTAAGCTCTGCCATCACGATATTCTTCATTTTTCCATTGTGATTATCGTTGTGCTCGCTCTGTCCTTTATCCTTCATACGAGCAACAGCAATATCAGCAGCTAAGCCTTTTTTGAAGGTATGACCATAGTTGAGTCGGAATCCCTTCGCATCATCACAGAAGGTTGGGTTATGATCATCTACTGCATTTGCTCCAACATCCTGATACTTCAAAGACCACACATTGGTGCCAGGTTTCTGAAGCGGCAAACCAGAAGTCATATCAGACGTTGGGCCCGTAAACACTTCTACATACCAAGCACGACGAGCTGCACGCTGCGTCTGCGACCAAGTATTCGTATGCGTACCAGATTTTACGCTAACACCATTACGCACTTTATCAGAAAGATTCGTGACATATTCTCCCTGTACAGTAAAGGTTTTAGCTTTCACATGTGACCCCACCGATAACAGGTGAAGTTCCTGGTAATTCGTATTCATCTTGTTACCTTTTTCATCGAACTTGTAATTACCCGTCCATTTTTTATCATGATCGATATACGTCAAAGATAACTGCCATGGTTTCGTGATGTTATGCGTAAAGTTTGCAGAGAAGAAGTTTGAACCATCTTTCTTGTTACCATAAATCAACTGTAAGCAAGTCGGATCATACCAGTTACCAAATGAAATCTGACCGCCAGTGATGTTACCCGTGGAGTTATGAATAAGGCCTTGACCAAGATATGCACCTTTCTTACCTAAAATGTAGACCATGTTAGCCTTGCGGTCTTTCACCTGTAAAAAAGTTTGATCAAAATATGCATCCTTTGCATTCCTTGTAGTCTTTCCATTCGTGTCCTCTACATCTTGATTTTTTATAATGCTATTATAATCGGAATGAAGGCGTGCCTGGAACATCGTATTCTTATCCTGATAATAGTTCAGCTGAAGACGCGTCATATTCGTCCAATATCCGCGCGTGCCATCAAACTTAGAATTATCACTCTTTCCTAACTGCGAAGGATTCCAAGAATACTGGCAATATCCATTAATTTCCATACGGAACTTATCGCTGATCTCTGCGCTGGCAGAGCTCGGTGCTACCATGTTGACGCCGGCCGTGGTGCCCATCATCAGTGCGAGGGCAAGGGAAAGTTTTGCAGATTTTTTCATTGTAATCTCTCCTATATCTCTATTCGATGATTATTTCTGTTCGTTGCCTGGTTTCGTGTTTTCTTTGTCCTGGGCAGTCTTGACCGGACGCCACGTGCGCAGCGAATCACGGCGGACAGCGCTCTTCTCTTTATTGTTCAGTGCCCAATAGG